>NZ_JBSFJC010000005.1:0-137381 GCF_053597855.1 Kitasatospora sp. NPDC001225 | reverse complement strand
GGTCAGTCCGAGGGTCTGTTCGACGGCCGCCACGCGCTCGCGCAGCGGCTGCGGCAGTACCCGCTGGATCTTGGCGAGGCCCAGCAGCAGCTGGCCGCCGCACACGCCGCCGCCGAGGGCCAGCTGGTCGCCGCCCAGGCCGAGATCGGCCGGCTCAAGGCGCAGGCCGCCAACGAGCAGGCCCGGGCCGAGCAGCAGCTCGCCGCCGCCAAGGCCGAGATAGAGCGGCTGCGCGCCGAGGCGATCGCCGAGGCGGAGCGCACCCGCCACGAGGCCACCGAACTGCGCGCCCAGGCCGAGCAGGCCGCCGAGCAGCTCCAGGCCGACGCCGAGGCCGCCGCCGAGCGCAGGGTCGCCGACGGCGAGGCCGCCAACGAGCAGCGCTCGCAGACCGCCCGGGCCGAGGTGGCCCGGATGGTCGCCCAGGCCACCAAGGAGGCCTCGGCGATCCGGGCCGAGGCCGAGGGCGTCCGCACCGAGGCCGCCACCAAGCAGGCCGAGGCCGACGCCGCCCGGGCCGCCGCCGCCGAGGAGAGCGAGCGGCTGCGGGCCACCGCCGAGTCGGTGGCCTCCGAACTGAAGGCCGAGGCCGAGGCGGCGATCGCCGAACTCCGCGCCCTGGCCGAGCGGGACGTCGCCGAGCTGCGCGCGCACGCCGAGGCCGACGCCCAGCGACTGCGCGGCGAGGCCGAGGAGGCGGGCCGGGCGGCCGGCGCCAAGGACGCCACCGTCCACCTCGCCAAGGCCGCCAAGACCGCCGAGGAGGTCCTCGGCCGGGCCGACCAGGACGCCGAGACCGTGCGCGGCGAGGCCGCCGCCGAGGCCGAGCGGATCCGCGCCGAGGCCGCCGCCGAGGCGCAGCGCCTGCGCGAGCAGGCCCAGGCCGCCGTCGAGCAGGCCCAGAACGCCGCCCTGGACGACGCCGCCGCGATCCGCGAGCGGATCGAGCAGATGCAGGACGAGGCGGCCCGGCTGCGGGCCGAGGCCGAGGAGCTGCGCGCCCAGGCCGCCGCCGAGGCCGACCGGGTGCGCGGCGAGGCCCGCCGCCAGGCCGTGGTCCAGATCGAGGAGTCGGCGAAGAACGCCGAGGAGCTGCTCACCAAGGCCAAGGCCGACGCGGACGAGCTGCGCGCGGGTGCCGCCGGGGAGATCGAGCGGCTGCGCGAGCAGGCCCAGGAGCAGGCCGCCGAGACCCAGGGCCGGGCCGAGCAGACCCTGACCCGGGCCCGGGCCGAGGCCGGGAAGATCACCGAGGCCGCCGAGCAGCAGGGCCAGGACGCGCTCGCCGCCGCCAAGGCCGCGGCCGCCGAGAACCGGTCCGCCGCCGAGCGCGAGACCGCCGAACTCCGGCGCGACGCAACCGAGTTCGACCAGCGGGTGCGCGCCGAGGCGACCGCCGCGGCAGAGGCTACGACCACCGAGGCACAGGCCGAGGCGAAGGCCGTCCGGGACGCCGCGGTGGCCGACGCCGAGCGGGTGCGCACCGAGGCCGACACCGAGGCCGCCCGGGCCCGGGCCGAGGCCGAGGCGGCCGCGAACGCGCTGCGCGAGGAGAGCCGGCGCGAACGCGAGGAGGCCGCCGACGACCTGCGGCGCGAGCGCGAGGAGACCTCCGAGCACCTGGACGCGGCCGAGGCCGCCCGCGAGCAGGCCGAACAGGCCGCCGCGGAGACCAGGGCCGAGGCCGAACAGGCCGCCGGAGAGCTGCGGGCGCTCGCCCAGCGCGAGACCAGCCGGCAGCGCGAGGCCGCCGAGGCCTACGCCGACCGGGTCCGCACCGAGGCCGAACAGCACGCCACCGACCTCACCGAACGCACCGCGGCGGAGACGGCCGAGGTCCGCGAGACCGCCGACCAGTACAGCGTCGAGGTCCGCGAAGCCGCCGACGCCTACGCCGACGAGCAGCGCACCGCGGCCGACACGTACGTCACCGAGCAGCGCACCACCGCCGACACGTACGCCACGGAGCAGCACACCGCCGCCGACGCCTACGCCGCGGAGACCAGGGCCGAGGCCGAACAGGCCGCCGGAGAGCTGCGGGCCCTGGCCCAGCAGGAGACCACCCAGCAGCGCGAGGCCGCCGAGGCCCACGCCGACCGGGTCCGCACCGAGGCCGAACAGCACGCCACCGACCTCACCAAGCGCACCGCGGCGGAGACCTCCGAGGTCCGCGAGGCGGCCGACCGGTACGGCGCCGAGGTCCGCGAGACCGCCGACCGGTACGGCGTCGAGGTCCGCGAAGCCGCCGACGCGTACGCCGGCGAGCAGCAGACCGCCGCCGACGCCTACGCCGCCGAGGTCCGCGAGCAGGCCGACGCCCACACCGCCGAGCAGCGCGCCGCCGCCGACGAGGTGCTGGAGCGCGCCGAGGCCACCGCCGAGCAGCGCCGCGCCGAGGCCGCCAAGGACGCCAAGGCCACCCGCGAGAAGGCCGCCGCCGAACTGGCCCTGGCCAACGAGCAGGCCTCGACCGTCCGGGCCGAGGCCGGCCGCGAGCTGTCCGAGGCCCGCGCCACCGCCGACGGCATCCGCGCCGAGGCCACCGCCGAGCTGGAGCAGGCCAGGGCCGACCGCGCCGAGCTGATCGCCGCCGCCAAGGCCGAGGGCGCCGAGCTGGTGGCCGCCGCCGAGGACGAGGCCGCCGAGGTCCGCCAGTCGGTGGCCGGTATGCACGAGGCCGCCGCCGAGCAGATCGCCGCGCTCAGGGCCGCCGCCGAGCAGGAGGTCACCGAACTCCGCGAGGCCGCCGAGCAGGACGCCACCGAGCTGCGCACCCTCGCCGAGTACGAGACCACCGAGCAGCGGGAGCTGGCCGAACGGGAGAGCACCGAGCAGCGCGAGTCCGCCGACGCGTACGCCGCCGAGCTGCGCGGCCTGGTCGAGCGGGAGAGCGCCGAGCAGCGCGAGCTCGTCGACCGCGAGACCGCCGACCTGCGGGCCCGCACCGAGGCCGAGACCACCGCCCTGCGCGAGCAGACCGAGCTGGAGCTGGCCGCCGAGCGGGAGGCCGTCGAGGACGAGCTCGGCCGGCAGCGCGCCGAGGCCCGGGCCTACGACGGGCAGCTGCGCGCGGAGGCCGAGGCCGAGCTGCGGGCCGCCCAGGAGGCCGCCGAGCAGCTGCGCGCCGACGCGGAGGCGCAGGCCGCCCGTACGGTGGCCGAGGCCGAGGCCCAGGGCGCCCGGAGCATCGCCGACGCCGAGGAGCTGTCCGCGGCCCTGCGCGCCGAGGCCGACGAGTACGCCCTCGCCACCCGCACCCTGGCCGACGACTACGACTCCGCCACCCACTCCCGCGCCGACGCCTACGACGCGGAGACCCGGGAGGCCGCCGAGCAGTTCGACAAGGCCACCCGCGAGCACGCCAAGTCCGTCCTGGAGAAGGCCTTCGCGGACGCCGAGGCGCTCGGCGAGGACGCCCAGACCACCGCGCTGGCGACCACCGCCGCCGCCGAGGAGCAGGCGGACGCCATGGTCGCGGCCGCCCGCAAGGAGGCCGACCGGCTGGTCGCCGCCGGCGAGGCGGCCGGTCAGGCCGAGGTCGAGAAGGGCCGCTCCGACGCGGACACCCTGCTCGCCGAGGCCCGCCGGGACGCGACCGCGATCCGCGAGCGCGCCGAGGAGCTGCGCGAGCGCACCGACGCCGAGGTCGAGGCCCTGCACGAGCGCGCCCGCAAGGAGAACGCGGCGGCCATGAAGTCCGCCGGCGAGCGGGTGGACGCGCTGGTGACGGCCGCCCAGGAGCAGCTGACCGAGGCCGAGGAGCAGGCGGTGGCCACCGTCGCCGAGGCCGAGGACCGCGCGGCGGCCCTGGTCGCGGCGGCCGAGGACCGCGCGGCCGAGCTGACCTCGGAGGCCTCCGCGGAGGCCAGCAAGGTCCGGCTGTCCGCCGTCCGCAAGGCCGAGGGCCTGCTCAAGGAGGCGGAGACCAAGCTCGCCAACTCCACCGACCGCGCCGAGGCGCTCATCGGGAAGGCCGAGGCCAAGCTCCGGTCGTCCGAGGCGGAGGCCGAGGAGCGGCTGGACCGGGCCTCCACCGAGGCGGAGAAGCGGCTGCGGGACGCCGACGAGTCCGCGGACGAGCAGGTCGAGCTGGCGAAGGCGGAGGCCGAGCGGCTGCTCGCCGAGGCGAAGGCCGAGGCGAAGCGGGTCACCGACGAGGGCCGGCGCGAGCTGGACGAACTGGTGCGCCGCCGCAAGGACATCAACACCGAGATCTCCAGGGTCCAGGACGTGCTGTCCGCCCTGGAGGCGTTCGAGGCGCCGTCACCGGTCGCCCAGGCCAACGGGGGAAGCAGCACCAAGAAGGACGGGGGCGCCAAGGCCGGTGCCGGAGTTGGCTCCCCCCGGTCGGGTGGCAATCGCTCCAAGAGCTCACCACCCGATTGAGCGGACATTGGCGGTCATTGTCCGTGAGAGAACGGCATAACGCCGTCGACACTCCGGTACCGTGTCAGGATTCCCTCAACCACCTCAGCGGTTTGACGACAGGAAGCCCAGAACCCCATGAGCGACAGTCACTCCCCTCACGGCTTCGACCTGGTGCGCCGTGGGTACGAGCGCGCCCAGGTCGACGAGCGGATCACCAAGCTGGTGGCCGACCGTGACAGTGCCCTGACCCGGATCAGCGCGCTGGAGAAGCGCATCGAGGAGCTTCACCTCGAGACCCAGTCCGCCCAGGCGGCGGTCACCGAGGCGGAGCCCTCCTACGCCGGTCTCGGCGCCCGGGTCGAGAAGATCCTGCGACTCGCCGAGGAGGAGGCCAAGGACCTGCGCGACGAGGCGCACCGCGCCGCCGAGCAGCACCGCGAGCTCGCCGAGGCCGCCGCCCAGCAGGTCCGCACCGAGGCCGAGAACTACGCCAAGGACCGCAAGGCCAAGGCGGAGGACGAGGGGCTGCGGATCGTCGACAAGTCCAAGAGCGACGCCGCCCAGCTGCGCGCCGAGGCCAACAAGGACGCCCAGAACAAGCGCGAGGAGGCGGACGCCCTCTTCGAGGACACCCGCACCAAGGCCGCCCAGGCCGCGCTGGAGTTCGAGACCAACCTGGCCAAGCGCCGCGAGCAGTCCGAGCGCGACCTGGCCGCCCGTCAGGCCAAGGCCGAGAAGCGCCTGGCCGAGATCGAGCACCGGGCCGAGCAGCTGCGCCTGGAGGCCGAGAAGCTGCGCACCGACGCCGAGCGCCGCGCCCGCCAGACCGTCGAGACGGCCCAGCGCCAGTCCGAGGACATCGTGGCCGACGCCAACGCCAAGGCCGACCGCATCCGCAGCGAATCCGAGCGCGAGCTGGCGGCGCTCACCAACCGCCGCGACAGCATCAACGCCCAGCTGACCAACGTCCGCGAGATGCTGGCGACGCTGACCGGCGCGGCCGTCGCCGCCGCCTCGCTGCCGACCGACGACACCCTGGGCGTGCCCGCCCAGCAGTCGCGCTGACGCACACCGGCCGAGCCGCACCGCAGGCCCTCACCCGCCCGGGTGAGGGCCTGTCGGCTTGTCGCGCCGTCATCGCCTCGGGCGCGGCTTGACGAAGGGTCCCTAGCGGGGGTAGGCGCCGTCCGGCCGCTGGTACCCGCTGCTGAGCTGGTTGCCCTCGTCGTCCGAGACGGTGCCGAACCAGGAGGTGCACCAGACCGACACCGAGTCCGGCCAGTACTGCACCTCGAAGGGGTGCCCGGGCCCGTAGTCGCCGTACGAGGTGACGATGAAGGTCTCCCCCGGGCGCATCCAGTAGTCCTCGCCGAGCGGTTCCAGGGTCAGCTCGACCAGCCCCTCGCCCCGGTTGGTCACCGGCATCCGGCCGCTCACCTCCAGCGCCGAGAAGTCCCAGGCCGCCGCGTCCTGGCTCTCCTGGCTCATCCGGCGGCCACCCGGGCGAGCAGGGCGCGCACGACGGCGTCGAAGGCCTCCGGCGCCTCCAGGGCGCTCAGGTGGCCCACCCGGGGCAGGACGGTCAGCTCGGCGTCCGGCCGGGCCCGCAGCATCGCCTCGGCCTCCTCCGGCGCCACCAGGGCGTCCTCGGCGCCCGCCACGACCGCGACCGGCACCGGCAGGCCGGCCAGCACGTCCAGGGAGTCCGGGCGGGCCGCCATGGCCCGCTGGGCCCAGGCGACGGAGGCCGGCGACGCGGCGGCGACCATCGCCTCCACCCGCTCCACCAGGTGCTGCGAGTCCGGCCCGAGCTGCCCGGCCGCGACCCGCTCGTCCAGCAGCAGCCGCACGCTGTCCCGCGCGGTGACGGCGGCGGCCATCCGCTCCCGGTTGGCCCGGACCGCGTCGGTGTCGGCGGTGGCCCGGGTGTTGGCGAGCAGCAGGCCGGCCAGCCGGTCGGGGTGGCGGCGGGCCAGGGCCAGCGCCGCGTAGCCGCCCATGGAGAGCCCGGCGACCACCGCGCGTTCGATTCCGGCGGCGTCCAGCAGCAGCGCGAGGTCGTCCGCGACCAGGTCCAGCGAGGGCTCGTCGTCGCCCAGCCCGGTGCCGCCGAACCCCCGCTGGTCGGGGGCGAGCACCCGCGCTTCGTCCCCGGTCAGGCCGGGCAGCGCGTCCAGCTGGGACGACCACATCGAGGCGTTCAGAGGAAAGGCGTGCAGCAGCAGGAGTGGTGTTCCGGTACCGCTCTCGCGGACCGACACTGCGGAGGGGAGCTGGCTCATGCCACCAACCTATTCCGGCACGCCCGGCGGGCCCACTCAGCGGGCCGCGATACCCCCTTTGTCCTAGCCTGGCAAAGACCTGAGGGAGCGCGAATGATCGAGTTGCACGACCTGACAAAACGTTACGGCAAGACCCTCGCGGTGGACCGCCTCAGCTTCCAGGTCCCCCAGGGCGTGGTGACCGGCTTCCTCGGCCCCAACGGCGCCGGCAAGTCCACCACCATGCGCATGATCCTCGACCTCGACCGCCCGACCTCCGGCCGGGTCACCATCGACGGCAAGCGCTACGGCCAGCTCAGCGAGCCGCTCAAGTACATCGGCGCGCTGCTGGAGGCCAAGGCCGTCCACCCCGGCCGCACCGCCCGCGACCACCTGCTCTGGCTCGCCCAGAGCAACCGCATCCCCGAGCGCCGGGTGGACGAGGTGCTCGCCCTGGTCGGCCTCACCCCGGTGGCCCGCAAGCGGGCCCGCGGCTTCTCGCTCGGCATGGGCCAGCGCCTGGGCATCGCCTCCGCGCTGCTCGGCGACCCGGAGATCGTCATGTTCGACGAGCCGGTCAACGGCCTGGACCCGGAGGGCATCCTCTGGATCCGCAACCTGATGAAGCGCCTCGCCGGCGAGGGCCGGACGGTCTTCGTCTCCTCCCACCTGATGAGCGAGATGGCCGTCACCGCCGACCACCTGGTGGTCATCGGCCGGGGCCGGCTGCTCGCCGACCTGCCGATGCCGGAGTTCATCCGGCGCAACTCCCGCTCCGCCGTACGGCTGCGCGGCCCCGAGCCCGAGCGGCTGCTCGACGTGCTGGCCCGGGCCGGCCTGCGGCACGAACCCGGTCCGGACGGCTCCTACGAGGTGGTCGACGGGGACATCGCCCGGCTCGGCGAGCTGTTCGCCGGCCAGGGCGTGGTGCTGCACGAGCTCAGCCCGCAGCAGGCCTCGCTGGAGGAGGCCTTCATGCAGATGACGGCCGACTCGGTGGAGTACCACGCGGGCGACGGCCCGGGCCTGGACGCGGCCGGCGCGCCCACCGAGTGGGGCGCCGGCTGGAAGGCGGACGGCACCCCGCAGAACACCACGGCACGGCAGGAGGAGAACTGAGATGGCGTCCTTCCCCGCGGTCCTGCGCTCCGAGTGGACGAAGATCCGCAGTGTCCGCTCGACGGTCTGGACGCTCGCGCTGACCTTCGTCGTCACGGTCGGCATCGGCGCGCTGCTGTCCCTGCTCACCAACAACAACTTCACCGAGTTCCGCCGCGGCGACCAGTCTCCGTTCGACGCCACCGGGACGTCCTTCTCCGGCATCATGCTCGGCGAGCTGGCGATCATCGTCTTCGGGGTGCTGGCGATCGGCAACGAGTACAGCAGCGGCATGGTCCGGGTCACCCTGGCCGCCGTCCCGCAGCGCGGCACCCTGCTCACCGGCAAGGCCGTGGTGCTCGGCGCGCTGGCCCTCGCGGTCTCGCTGGTGACGGCCTTCGCCACCTTCTTCGCCGGCCAGGCGCTGCTCGGCGCGCACTCCACCATGATCGGCGAACCGAACGTGCTGCGGGCGGTGTTCGGGGCGGCGCTGTACCTGACGCTGCTCTGCCTGTTCTCGGCGGGCGTCACCACGATGCTGCACAACCAGACGCTCGCGCTCGGCGTGCTGGTGCCGTTCTTCTTCCTGCTCTCGCCGATCCTCTCGGCGGTGCCGAAGGTCAAGACCCTGGCCCACTACTTCCCCGACTACGCGGGCTCCCGGATGCTGCTGGTGTACGAGCAGCACGGCCAGCCGTACGGGCCGTGGACCGGCTTCCTGATCTGCCTGGCCTGGACGGCGGCGGCGCTGGTCGGCGGCGCGCTGGTGCTCAAGAAGCGCGACGCGTAGCCGTCCCGGCGGCCCGGCCGTCAGTACCGCGGAGCGCCGCGGCCCCGCAGCAGGTTGGAGGCCCGGCGCTCCCGCGCTCCCCAGCAGGCGCGGTGCCAGTGCCGCCGGTCGTCCACGCCCGCGCCGTGCATCGGCCAGGCCACCACGTGGCCCGTCCCCGGCGGGATCTCCTGGTCGCAGCCCGGGCAGCGGTAGAACCGTCCGGCCGTCCCGGCGACCGTCTGGACCACCCAGTCGTCGCCCTGGTAGCTCTCGGTGCGGCGCAGCGAACCGCCGAGCGGGGCGGCCGGTTCTGCGCTCTCGTGGGGGGCGGCGCTCTTGATCCGGTTGCGGCGCGGCGACACGGCGGACTCCCTCTCCTGCTGGCCTCTGGGTCGTTCCAGCCTACGGCCGCCCGGGGCCCCGTACGGCCACTACCACGGCTCCGTCCGGCACTTCGGCGTTTTTGCCGAGATCCACCCGATCATCGGGGAAATTCGGGGTTCGGCGTGCCATTGGCACATGACATCCGATACCCACAGGGGGAGAAGGCGGGGCCCGCAGACCCTGCGCGCACCCGAGGAGGCCCCACGATGAGCAAGACCAGCGCCCGAGCCGAGAGCGGCCGGCCCGTCGGGGTCCGGTCACCCGCCCCCGGCCCGACGCTGACCTCCGTCCCCCCGGTGACGGCCGTCGCGGGCGAGCCGCTGCCGGCCACCCAGTGGGCCGGCGCGCTGCCGCCGGCCACCGGTCCGGTGCGGGTCGGCCTGTTCCTGCTGTCCGCGCAGTTCCCCGGGCAGAGCCACGGCGAGGCGCTGGAGCGCACCGTCCACTCCGCCGTCGAGGCCGAACGCGCGGGCCTGGACAGCGTCTGGCTGGCCGAGCACCACTTCGTGCCGTACGGGGTGTGCCCGGACGCCGCCACGCTGGCCGGGCTGCTGCTCGGCCGCACCCGCCGGATCGGCGTCGGCACGGCGGTCAGCGTGCTCTCCACCCGCCACCCGGTGGGGCTCGGCGAGCAGGCCGCGCTGCTGCACCTCACCTCCGGCGGACGGTTCACGCTCGGGGTGGGCCGCGGCGGCCCGTGGATCGACCTGGACGTGTTCGGCGGCGGCGTGGACGCCTTCGAGAACGGCTTCCCGGAGCGGCTGGACCTGCTGCTGCGCTGGCTGCGCGGCTCCCGGGTGGGCGCGGACGGCCCGCAGTTCGCCTTCCCCGAGGTCGCGGTGGTGCCGCGGGCCACCGAGCCGGTGCGGCGGCCCGGCCTGAGCAGCTGGCTCGGCCTGGGCCAGCGGTCCGGCCCGGTGCGCTTCCCGCGCCAGCGCCGGGACGACGGGGGCCTCGGCGAGGAGCTCACCGCCTCCGGGCGGCCGGTGTCAGGACCGCCCGTGGTGGTCGCCTGCACCTCGCCAGGCGGGGTGCGGATGGCCGCCGAGCGCGGCCTGCCGATGCTGCTCGGCATGCACTCCGGGGACGAGGACAAGCTGCGGATGCTGGAGCTGTACCGGTCCGCCTGGCTGGCCGCCGGGCGGTCCGAGGAGCAGCTGCGCCGGATCGGCCGCCGGCACGTCGCGGCCGGGGTGGCCCAGGTCGACGACCGCGCCGCGGCGGCCAGGTCCACACTGCTGAACGCGATGCCCGGCTGGTTCGAGTACGGGCTCGGCGCCCACCGCACCGTGGACGGCCGCGAACGCAGGATGCGCGACCCGCGCCAGTACACCGAGCTGCTCTGCGACCTGCACGCGGTGGGCACCCCGCGGCAGTGCGCCGACCGGCTGCTGGCCACCGCCGAACGCACCGGCATCCGGCGCTTCGCCCTGCTCGCCGAGGGCAGCGGCGACGAGGAGGCGACCCTGCACAACATCGCCCGGCTCGGCTCCGAGGTGCTGCCGCAACTGGGCTGAGCCCCGTACGGGTCGCGGGCCCGGGCCGCCGCCCCTCCCCCCGCACCGGGGAACGGGGCGGCCGGCGCCGCGGCACCGCGGGAAGGCGATCAGCAGTCCCGCAGCTCCTCGGACTGGTTGAGCAGCTGCTCCCGGACCGAGGTGAAGCGGTCGTACCGCGCCGCGTTGGCCTCCGACGGCAGGAACACCGCGACCCGGTGACAGTTCTGGAACGCCAGCCGGACCCCGAAGTGGCGCTGCAGGGCGCCCCGGATGGCGTCGCTGGCGAGGGCGCGCAGCAGCTGGCCACGGGCCTGCTCGCTGGGCGGTGGCACCTGGTTGTCGGCGAAGTCGGTGCCGTCGACCTTCGCCTGGGCGACCAGCGAGCTGATCAGGTCCCAGGCGTACGGCAGCGAGACGCGGACGCAGTCGACGAATTCCCGCTCGTCGACCTCGCCCCGCTCGGCCTTCTCCAGCAGGGCCGGTGAGACGTCGAGCGACATGGATTCTCCTCTCGCGGTCCACCCGCGCGGCGCCCGGGTGGTCGTGCGTAGGTCAAGCTCACAGTGAGGGTGGTGGTTTCGCATGGGGCGTCCGGAACACCGAGGGACAGGGGTTTCCGGCGCCTTCGCGACGGCGGCGGCGCCACGGGACGTGACGTCCCGGACACCGAACGCGCTCACAACAGCGTGGCAGTCAACGGAGCGGCGGGCCCGTCATTCCTGTGGATTGCTTCGGAAACACAGTGCGGTGCACCAGATTGGCCGGATCCCGTCGGATCGTTCATCTGAAGTCTCCATCCCCGTTGACAGCGATCCCGCGAGCGTGTCGTCACACACCGTAGCGACCCGAGGGTGGGGGCGCCAGGCCTCGACGGGCGGTAGCCGGACCGCAGGACCTCAATGTTGGCCGGGTTCGCGCTTTCTTCACCCAGCCGTCGCGGAATCGCATCAACTGGCCCCGGTGGGCTAGCGTGGTCGACCGTGCGTCTCGTAATTGCCCGCTGCTCAGTCGACTATGCCGGTCGGCTCTCCGCCCATCTGCCCTCCGCCACCAGGCTGATCCTGGTCAAGGCCGACGGCAGCGTCAGCATCCACGCCGACGACCGCGCCTACAAGCCGCTCAACTGGATGTCCCCGCCGTGCGTCCTCAAGGAGGCCGACGGGGTCTGGACGGTGGAGAACAAGGCCGGCGAGAAGCTCATCATCACGCTGGAGGAGGTGCTGCACGACTCGTCCCACGAGCTCGGGGTCGACCCGGGCCTGATCAAGGACGGCGTGGAGGCACACCTCCAGGAGCTGCTCGCGGACCGGATGGAGGTGCTCGGTGCCGGCTGGTCGCTGATCCGCCGCGAGTACCCCACGGCGATCGGCCCGGTCGACATCCTCTGCCGCGACGCCGACGGCTCCACGGTGGCCGTCGAGATCAAGCGCCGCGGCGAGATCGACGGTGTCGAACAGCTCACCCGCTACCTCGAACTCCTCAACCGGGACCCGCTGCTGGCCCCGGTCAAGGGCGTCTTCGCCGCGCAGGAGATCAAGCCGCAGGCCCGCGTGCTGGCCACCGACCGCGGCATCGGCTGCGTGGTGCTGGACTACGACGAGCTGCGCGGCATCGACGACGACAAGCTCAAGCTGTTCTGACCGCTCACGGCGTCGCGCTCGCCGTCCCGCTCGGGGTCGTCGGCGACCCTGACGTGGGCGGCGGCGAGCTCGCGGTGGACGCCGGGGCCGACGAGCTGTGGCCCGTCGTCGGCGGCTGCGAGGGCTGCCCCGTCTGCTGGGGCGGCGGCGACTGACCCGGCGGCTGGACCGGCGGCTGCGACTGGCCCGGTGCGGGCGGCTGCGACTGCTGCGGGGCCTGCGACTCGCCCGCCCCCGGCGAGGAGCTCGGCCGCCTGGTCGGCGAGGCGCTCGACGCGTGCGAGGCACTGCCGCTCGTGGACGGCTGCGGGCCGCTCCCCTGCCCCGCCGGGCTGCCCGGCCCGGCACCGGCCGTCCCCGCCCCGGTGCTGCCGGAGGGCTGCGGGAACGGCGCCTCCTGGGTGTCGCCGCCGCCGTCCATCCGGCCGCTGTACGGGTCCTTCCCCTTGACCTCGTCCGGCCCGCTGAAGCTCATCGCCACCGCCGTGCCGAGCACCCCCAGGGTCAGCACCGCCGTGGAGACCACGGCCGCCCGCCGCCGCCGGCTGGACTTCAGGCGGGCCGGCACCCGGGCCGCGATCTTGCGGATCACCGGGGCGCGGCCGGGCCCCGCCACGGCGGGCGCGGCGGCCGGCAGCTGCCGGCCCTCGGCGCGCAGCAGGTCGAGCATCCGGCCGACGGCGGCCACCCCGCGCTGGTCGCCCGCGGCGGCCCGCAGGGTGAGCGCGGTCTCCAGTTCGGCGATGGCCCGGGAGGGCTGCTGGAGGCAGATCGCGTGCACGCCCGCCTCGTGGTGGAACCAGGCCTGGTCGACCGCCGAACCGGTCTGGCGGGCCGCCTCCAGACCGAGCTGGAGCACCCGCTCCCAGGCGCCCCAGCGCAGCGACAGCGCCAGCGCGGGCGCCGCCGCACGGGCGAGCCGGACCACCGCGTCGTGCCGCCCGGCGGTGCGGTCGGCGAGCAGCACCCCGATCATCACCTCGGCCTCGGCGGCGATCTGCTCCAGCGTCACCGAGCTGTGCCCGACCCACCAGGCGAAGTGCTGGGCGGCGCCGTCGACGCAGCCGCGGGCCGGCCAGTGCGGGGCGAGCAGGTCCTGCGCGCCGGCGGTCAGCCGGTGGTGCCCGCCGATGGACACCGCCAGTCCGGCGTCGGCGAGTTCGGCGAGCGCGGCCTCGCCCTGCCCGACGTCGATCAGCGCCGGCAGGTGCGGCGCGGTGGGGCACTCGCCGCCGAGCGCGACGGCGAGCCGCAGCACGGCCTGCGCGGGCTCGCTCAGCCCCTCGGCGAGCCGGACCGCGGGCGAGGCGGTCTCCGCCACCGAGGGCAGCGGGACGGTGCGGCGCAGCGCGTCCTCCCGGATCGCCGGGTCCGGGTCGTGGACGGGCCCCTCGACGGCCCCGAAGACGTCCATCCGGTCGTCCTCGGCGGCGACCAGCGCGTCCACCGCGACGTCCCGCTGGCGCAGCAGGGCGGCGGCCTGGACGAAGCGCAGCGGCAGGCCCTCGGACTCGAACCAGAGGTCCACCGCCCAGGCCTTCTCGTCGACGTCCAGCGGCCGCCCGGCCAGCCGGGCGGTGAGGGCGAGGCAGGCGGAGCGGGAGAGCCCGGCCACCAGGTGGTCCTGGAGCCGGGAGCCGGCCGGCAGCGGCGGGCCGTCCGGAGCGGCGGAGATCAGGAAGGCGCAGCCGGGGGCGGCGGCGAGCAGCTGCTCCAGCTCGGCGCCCGCGGGCTCGGCGGAGTCGATCACCACGATCGCGCCGACCTCGGCGAGGTGGGCGGCCAACTGCCCGGGGTCGGGGCGGTAGCCGGGGGCGTGGTGGGTGGCCGCGAAGAGGTCCTGGAGCAGGTCGGGAAGGGTCCGGCGGTGGCCGCAGAGCTGCACCACTCCACCGGGGGCGAGGTCGGCGGCGGCCTCGGCGACGGCCGACAGCAGCGCGCTGCGGCCCGAGCCGGCCTGGCCGACCAGGCGTATCGAGCGGCCCTCGGAGAGCAGGCCGAGCAGTTCGACGACGTCGACCTCGCGGTCCAGCATCGGCAGGTCGGCGGGCCCGGCGCCGAGCGCGAGCGGGCCGACCGCACGGCCGACGCCGCCGACCGGACCGCGGGCGGGCTCGCTGCGTCCGGTCCGGCGCGGACGCGGACGCCACTCCTCGGGACAGGTCCTGGCCTCGGAGCCGTCCGGTGCGCCGACGCCCACCAGCAGGCCGCCGGAGACCAGTTCACCGCCACGGGTGCGGACGGCCTCCTGCCGGAACTCACCGGATGGCTGTGACACGTTCTGCTCCGCATCGTGCTCGGCCGTCGGCGCCCCGCGCCGCCCGGCTGACGTCCCGCTCGCGGCCGCGGCCGGGCTGGAGGCAGCCCCGGCGGCCGTCTTCTGACGGGCAGACTCTTGCACATCCGGCCCCGACCGTGCAGAGCGGTCCGTGGCTGACGACCGGTCGGCGGCGCTGACCAGGGGCGTTGCGCGGGCGGGGTCGGACGTACGCGGGCGTGCGGTCCGGCGCGCGGAGCGACCGTCTTTAGAGCGCGACCCCGTGCGCCTCGGCGACGCCCGCGGCGCCGTCGACGGCCAGGATGCGGTGCAGCTTGGTGGCCACCAGCAGCCGCTGGAGCTGGGCCGGGACGGAGCGCAGCACCAGGCGGCGGCCGATCCGGCCGGCCCGCCGGTGGGTGCCCATGATCACGCCGAGCCCGGTGGCGTCCCAGAACTCCAGCCGGGCGAGGTCGAGCACGAGGTCGCCGAGGCCGCCGTCCACGGCCTGGTGCAACCGGACCCGCGCGTCGGCGGCGGTGCGCACGTCGAGGCGGCCTTCGATGGCCAGCGCCGTGTGGTCGCCGGTGATGCGCATGCTCTCCTCCTTCGCCTGGACGGCCTGGTGCGGGGCGGGTCCGCCCCGGCCGTGCCGGGTACGGGAGCGGGGGGTTCGTCCGGGCGGGCCGCAGCCCCTCACCCGGCCCCGGGCGGAATGCCGGGTTCCCTCATCTGACGGTGAACCGGCTCCGCAGGTTGCTGGTTCCGGCCAGATCTGAAGCAACTTCACCCGTCCGAGGGAATATACGCAGGTCGGCCCCACACCTACGCTCGATTACCGCCCAAATCACCCGTCTGCGGCACGCTGCGTGAGGAAACTCACCCGGCCCGGCGGAGCGGGCCGTACGATGCTCCGATCGCACGGCCCGCCGGTCGTTCAGCCCCGCCGGCTCACTTGCCCTCGTACGGGTAGAAGCCGCGGCCGCTCTTGCGTCCCAGGTCACCGGCGGTGACCATGCGGGCCATGATCTCCGGCGCGGCGAACTTCTCGTCCTGGGTCTCGTCGTAGATGTTGCGGGCGGCGTGCAGCAGGATGTCCACGCCGGTCAGGTCGGCGGTCTGGAGCGGGCCCATCGCGTGGCCGAAACCGAGCCGGCAGGCGGTGTCGATGTCCTCGGCGGTGGCCACGCCCGACTCGTACAGGCTGGCGGCCTCGACGACCAGCGCGGTGATCAGGCGGGTGGTCACGAAGCCGGCCACGTCGCGGTTGACCACCACGACCTCCTTGCCGACGCCCTCGGCGTAGGCGCGGGCGGTGGCCAGCGTCTCGTCGCTGGTCTTGTAGCCGCGGACCAGCTCGACCAGCTTCATCATCGGGACCGGCGAGAAGAAGTGGACGCCGACGACCGACTCCGGGCGCTCCGTGGCGGCGGCGATCCGGGTGATCGGGATGGCGGAGGTGTTGGAGGCCAGCACGGCGCCGTCCTTGGCGAGCTTGTCGAGCTCGCGGAAGACGCCCTCCTTGACCTCCAGCTTCTCGAACACGGCCTCGACCACGATGTCGGCCTCGGCGACGGCGCCCAGGTCGGTGGTGGTGGTGATCCGGCCCAGCGCGGCCTCGGCGTCCTCGGCGCTCAGCCTGCCCTTGGCGACGAACTTCCCGTACGAGGCGCGGATGCCCGCCAGGCCCCGCTGGAGCGCCTCCTCGGTGACGTCCCGCAGCACCACCGGGTGGCCGGCCTGCGCGGACACCTGGGCGATGCCGGCGCCCATCAGGCCGGCACCGATCACGGCGATCTGCTTGCTGGACGCATTGCTCATGGCTGGGTCTCCCGATGCCGTCGCCGCCCTGCGGGCGGGCCCTGAAGGCGGCTCAGGACAGGGGTCGCCCGCCGTAGGAGCCGCATCGCTCTGGCCGGACTCTAATGCCCAAATCCCCCGTGCAATAGCAATCGGGAGTGTGATCTGCAACCGACCTGGTCGGTCGCCCAAGAAGGCGACCGGAGGGCGACAAGAGGGTGATCAGATGGTCAGCCCGAGGTCCTGGGCCAGGATCGCCGCCTGCACCCGGCTGCGCAGCCGCAGCTTCGCCAGGATGCGGCTGACGTGCGTCTTGGTGGTCGCCTCCGCCATCTCCAGCCGGGCCGCGATCTCCCCGTTGGACATCCCGGAGCCGATGCAGGCCAGCACCTCCCGCTCGCGGCCGGTCAGCGCCCCCACCGCCGCCCGGGCCTCCGGTCCGACCGTCCGCTCGGGGCGGGCGAAGGCCCCGATCAGACGCTTGGTCACCGAGGGCGCCAGCATGCCGTCCCCGCGCGCCACCGTGCGGATGCCCTCGACCAGGGTGTCCGCCTCCAGGTCCTTGAGCAGGAAGCCGGAGGCGCCGGCCCGCAGCGCGCCGTAGACGTACTCGTCCAGGTCGAAGGTGGTCAGCACGAGCACCTGCCCGGCCCCGGCGGCGACCACCTCGCGGGTCGCCGAGACGCCGTCCAGCCGGGGCATCTGCACGTCCATCAGCACCACGTCCGGCCGCAGCTCCAGCGCCAGCCGGACGGCCTCCTCGCCGTCGGCGGCCTGCCCGACCACCTCGAAGCCCGGCTCGGCGCGCAGGATCATCACCAGCGCCGCCCGCACCGCCGCCTGGTCCTCGGCCACCAGTACCCGGATCGTCATGCCCGCCCCTCGTTCCCCTGGGCGCGCGGCAGCACCGCGCGCACCCTCCAGTACCCGTCCCGCGGCCCGGCCTCGAAGCTGCCGCCGAGCAGCCCGGCCCGTTCCGCCATGCCCACCAGCCCCGCCCGGGCGCCGGGCAGCCCGCGGCCCGGCCCGCCCCGGTACGGGCTGTCCACGGCGATCCGCAGCTCCTCGGGCGCGAACTCCAGCCGCAGGCTCACCAGTCCGGGCCCGGCGTGCTTGAGCGCGTTGGTCAGCGACTCCTGGACGATCCGGTACGCGGCCAGCCCGACCGGCACCGGAAGGTCGCCGCGCTCGCCGGACTCGGACAGCTCGAAGTCCAGCCCGACGTCCTGGCCGGCCGCCCGGGCCTTGGCCAGCAGGGCGTCCACCGCGGCCAGGTCGGGCGCCGCGTAGGACTCGTCCACCTCTCCCCCGCCGCTGTCCCGGAGCAGCCCGATCATGCGTCGCATTTCGGCCAATCCCTGGACGCTGTTCTCCCGGATCACCGCCAGCACCTCCACCAGCGGATCGTCCTCGGGCAGGCTCCGGCGCCGGGCCACCGACTGGGCGCCGGTGGCGTGGATCGCGATCGCCGACAGGTGGTTGGCCACCACGTCGTGCAACTCCCGTGCCATCCGGGCCCGTTCGGCGCCGATCGCCTCGCGCCGGTCCATCTCCGAGAGCAGCGCGGTCTGTTCCGCCCGCAGCCGCTCGGCCTCCGCCTCCTCCCGGTGCTTGCGCACCACGTCCCCGGTCCACACCGGGGCCAGGAAGACCAGCGAACTGACCACCACCACCAGCAGCGCGCCGGACGTCCCGCCGTAGATCGCCGCGAGGGTGGAGAGCGCCAGCACGGTGGCCCCGCCGCTCAGGTGCAGCACCCGGGACATCCGCGGGGTCCCGTAGATCACCGCCGCGTACAGCAGGTCGGTGTACATGATCAGCGTCGCCAGCAGGCTGCCGGCGAACAGGCTGCCCGCGAAGGCCAGCCCGCCGAGCGACACCGCGAGCACCGGCCTGGTCCGGCGCACCAGCTCCAGCCCCGCCAGCACCACCAGCGGCAGCACCACCGCCCACAGCGGCACCCGGTCGGCCCGGTCGTACACCTTGAAGACGATCAGCACCGAACCGCCGAGCAGCCCGCAGAGGGCGATCAGCTGGTCCTGCCGGCGCGGGGAGAGGGCGGGGAACGGGAGGGGCACGTTCCCATCTCACCATCCCCGGCGGCCCGCCCGGCTCCGGTCCACGGAGGAGCCCGCTACATCGAAAGGTGCAGGCCGCTACGGCACCGCGCGACGACGACAGCGGCACGCCCGCGCACCAGGCTGGAAGCACCGCCGAAACACCCGGGAGCAGAACGTGATCGTCACCCTCATCGTCGCGGCCGAGATCTCCTTCTGGATCCTGCTCGGCCTCGGCCTCGCCACCCGCTACCTGCTCCGGTGGCGCCGCACCAGCACCGCGCTGCTGGTCGGTCTGCCACTGGTCGACCTCACCCTCTACGCCCTCACCGTCCTCGACCTGCGCGGCGGCTCCACCGCGAGCTGGACGCACGCCCTGGCCGCGAGCTACGCGGGCTTCTCGATCGGCTACGGCCCCTCGCTGGTCCGCTGGGCCGACCGGCACTTCCTGCACCGCTTCGCCGGCGGCCCCAAGCCGCTGCCCTCGCCCAAGTACGGGCCCGAGCGGACCAGGTACGAGTGGCAGATCGCCGGCCGGACCGTCGTGTCCGCCGCCGTCACGCTGAGCCTGATCACCCTGCTCGTCCCGCTCTCCGCGGGCTCCGCCCACTTCGGCACCTTCCTCCAGTGGTACCTCAAGCTGGGCATCGCCGCCGTGGTCAACGTGATCGTGGCCGGCTGCTACTCGCTCTGGCCCAAGCAGCCGCCGGCCGGCGTGCTGGTCGAGGACGGCCGGGTGGTCACCGGGAAGACCCTCGCCGGGACCACCCCCGGCGGCACCCCCGCCGACCGGCCCTGAACCGTCGAGGGCCCGTCCCCGGACCCCCACGGGGGAGGAGTCCGGGGACGGGCCCTCGTCGCGTTCTAGCGGTTCTCGCCCGGGACCCAGAGCACGTCGCCGCGCTCCTTGTTGGCCACCCGGGCCAGGATGAACAGCAGGTCGGACAGCCGGTTGAGGTACTTCGCGGTCAGCGGGTTGACGCTGTCGCCGTGCTCCGCGATCGCCGACCAGGTGGAGCGCTCGGCCCGTCGGACCACCGTGCAGGCCAGGTGCAGGTGGGCCGCCCCGGCCGTGCCGCCGGGCAGGATGAAGCTGCGCAGCTTCTCCACCCGCGCCAGGTAGTCGTCGCAGTCCGCCTCCAGCCGGTCGATGTAGGACTGCAGCACCCGCAGCGGCGGGTACTTCGGGTCCTCCACCACCGGGGTGGACAGGTCGGCGCCGACGTCGAACAGGTCGTTCTGGACCCGGACGAGCACCGCCGTCATGTCCTCCGGCAGCTCCCCCACGGCGAGGGCCACCCCGATCGCCGCGTTCGCCTCGTTGGCGTCCGCGTACGCGATCAGTCTCGGATCGGTCTTGCTGGTCCGGCTCATGTCGCCGAGCGCGGTGGTGCCGTCATCGCCGGTACGGGTGTAGATGCGCGTCAGATTGACCATGCGGCCAGCGTAGCCGCCGGGTTAGGCGGCGTTAACCCCGCCTGGAGAGGCCGCTACGCGACATTGACCCTCTGCCCGGGCGGGGCCGCCTCCAGCCAGGCCAGGAAGCCGGTCAGCGCGTCCTCGCTCATCGCCAGTTCCAGCGGCGCCCCGTTGTGCAGGCAGCGCAGCACCACCGAGCCGGACAGCAGCGCCAGCTCCTCCTGGCCCTCCGGGTAGCGCCGGCCGAGCACCTCGATCTCCCGGCGCGGAAGCATCTTGCGCGGGCGCGGGGCGTACGAGAAGACCCGGAACCACTCGATCGAGTCACCGCTGTAGCGGCCGATACCAAAAACCCACCCCTTGCCGTCGGTCGGGGGGACCGGGGCTGAGGTGGGTTTGCCGTTCTCGTCGAGGTCGGGCTGCGTCGAGGCGTCGGCGGGCATTTTGAGCCGGTAACTGCAGTCGAAGGTGCCGCCGACCCGCTGGATCAGGCGGCGTCGGACGGCGAAGGCCATCAGCCCGATCACTCCCAGGGCCACGACCGCCGCACACACCACAAGCGCGAGGACCATGCTCACCTACCTCCTCGCTACCCGCGTTCCCCGTAACGGTCGTATCAAGCGACCGCGCTGACCTACCAACTACGACGACAGTCCCGGGGTCACGCTCGCGCGTCCCCGGGACCGTCGGTCGACCCCGCTAAACCGGGGTCCGGCGCACTCAGGCGTGGGCCTTGAGGCCGCGCGCCGCGAACAGACGGACCTCGGCGCGCCGCTCGGCGTGCTCGTCCAGGCCCGACTTGGCCTTCTCCAGTGCGCGCTCGGCACGCGCGACGTCGATCTCGTCCGCCAGCTCGGCGATCTCCGCGAGCAGAGACAGCTTGTTGTCGGCGAAGGAGATGAAGCCGCCGTGCACCGCGGCGATCACGGTGCCGCCGTCCACCGTGCGGATGGTGACGGGACCGGTCTCCAGCACGCTCAGCACCGGGGTGTGGCCCGGCATGATGCCGGTGTCACCGGAGGCCGTACGGGCGACGACGATGGTGGCCGCACCGGACCACACCTTGCGGTCGGCTGCGACCAGCTCGACGTGCAGCTCAGCCAACGTGGGCTCCTAGGCTCATGCAACGCCCGATTACTCGGGAGTTTCGGTAAGAATAACGGCCCCGCGCCTCCGGCATGAAACCGGCGGCACGGATTTGACCGGAATCACAGCCGATGCGACGCGAGGGGTGGGTCCCAGGGCTGGGGCCCACCCCTCACGGTCACGCTCAGCTGCTACCGGCCGCGATTACTTCTTCGCCAGCTCGGCGGCGTTCTTCTCGAGGTCCTCGATGCCACCGCACATGAAGAAGGCCTGCTCCGGGACGGAGTCGTACTTGCCGTCCGCGATCGCGTTGAAGGCCTCGATGGTCTCCGACAGCGGCACGGTCGAACCCTCGACACCGGTGAACTGCTTCGCCACGTAGGTGTTCTGCGAGAGGAAGCGCTCGATGCGACGGGCACGGTGCACCGTGATCTTGTCCTCTTCGGACAGCTCGTCGATACCGAGGATCGCGATGATGTCCTGGAGGTCCTTGTACTTCTGCAGGATCCCCTTGATACGGATGGCCGTGTCGTAGTGGGTCTGCGCGATGTACCGCGGGTCGAGGATGCGGGACGTGGAGTCCAGCGGGTCGACGGCCGGGTAGATGCCCTTCTCCGAGATCGGGCGCGACAGAACGGTCGTCGCGTCCAGGTGGGCGAAGGTGGTGGCCGGCGCCGGGTCGGTCAGGTCGTCCGCGGGGACGTAGATCGCCTGCATCGAGGTGATCGAGTGACCGCGGGTCGAGGTGATGCGCTCCTGGAGGAGGCCCATCTCGTCGGCCAGGTTCGGCTGGTAGCCCACCGCGGAGGGCATGCGGCCGAGCAGGGTCGACACCTCGGAACCGGCCTGGGTGAACCGGAAGATGTTGTCGATGAAGAGGAGCACGTCCTGCTTCTCGACGTCACGGAAGTACTCCGCCATGGTCAGCGCGGACAGCGCGACCCGCAGACGGGTGCCCGGCGGCTCGTCCATCTGGCCGAAGACCAGCGCGGTCTTGTCCAGAACGCCCGAGTCGACCATCTCGTCGATGAGGTCGTTGCCCTCACGGGTGCGCTCGCCGACACCGGCGAACACCGACACACCACCGAAGTTCTCGGCGACGCGGTAGATCATCTCCTGGATCAGAACGGTCTTGCCGACACCGGCACCACCGAACAGACCGATCTTGCCACCCGTGACGTACGGGGTGAGCAGGTCGATGACCTTGATACCGGTCTCGAACATCTCGGTCTTGGACTCGAGGTCCTTGAACTCGGGAGCCTTGCGGTGGATCGGCCAGCGGACCTCGACCTGCTTGTCGAACTCCGCCTTGTCGACGTTCAGCACGTCACCGAGGGCGTTGAACACCTTGCCCTTGGTGATCTGGCCGACCGGGACGGAGATCGCCGCACCGGTGTCGGAGACCTGCGAACCGCGGACCAGGCCGTCGGTCGGCTGCATCGAGATGCCGCGGACCATGCCGTCGCCGAGGTGCTGGGCGACCTCGAGGGTCAGGATCTTCTTGCCCGTGCCGTCGGGGTTGTCCACCTCGACGTGCAGGGCGTTGTACATGTCCGGAATCGCGTCGACGGGGAACTCCACGTCGACGACCGGGCCGATGACCCGCGCGACGCGGCCCGTCGCCGTGGTCGGCTCAACAGTGGTGGTCATACTCATTCGCTCCCGCGGCTAGCGTCGGCGAGGGCGTTGGCGCCGCCGACGATCTCGCTGATTTCCTGGGTGATCTCGGCCTGACGGGCCGAGTTGGCAAGCCGCGTGAGCGACTTGATGAGCTCGCCGGCGTTGTCCGTCGCGCTCTTCATCGCGCGGCGGCGGGCGGCGTGCTCGGAAGCGGCCGACTGCAGCAGCGCGTTGTAGATCCGGCTCTCGACGTACCGCGGCAGGAGCGCGTCCAGGACGCCCTCCGCCGACGGCTCGAAGTCGTACAGCGGGAAGATCTCCGACTTGGCCGGCGACTGGTCGCTGAGCTGGACCTCGTCCAGCTTCAGCGGCAGCAGCCGCGCCTCGACCGCGTTCTGCGTCAGCATCGACACGAACTCGGTGGAGACCAGGTGCAGCTCGTCCACGCCGCCGGTCTCGGCCGTGAAGGCCTCGATCAGGTCGGCCGCCACGGTCTTCGCGTCACCGTAGGTCGGCTTGTCCGAGAACCCCGTCCACGAGTCCGCCACCGTCAGGCCGCGGAACGTGTAGTACGAGACGCCCTTGCGGCCGATGATGTACGTCACCACGTCCTTGCCCTCGGACCGCAGGCGCTCGCTGAGCACCTGGGCGGCCTTGATGGCGTTGGTCGAGTAGCCGCCCGCCAGGCCGCGGTCCGCCGTGATCAGCAGGACCGCGGCGCGCTTGGCGGCCGGGTTCTCGGTGGTGAGCGGGTGCTTGGCGTTGGACCGGGTGGCCACCGCCGTCACCGCCCGGGTGAGCTCATCGGCGTACGGAGTGGAGGCGGCCACCGCGCGCTGCGCCTTGACGATGCGCGACGCGGAGATCATCTCCATCGCCTTGGTGATCTTCTTCGTCGCGGTGACAGAGCGGATCCGGCGCTTGTAGACCCGAAGCTGTGCTCCCATGGGTCGTTACGTCCTTTCCCTCGCTACCGGACTCAGGCCTGCTCGGAGAGCAGCTTGCCGTCAGCGGTCTGGTACCCCTGCTTGAAGGCCTCGACGGCGCTGGTCAGAGCGTCGACGGTGCCGTCGGCCAGCAGGCCGGTCTCCACGATGCCGGCCAGCAGGTCCTTGTGCTGGAGGCGGACGTGGTCCAGGAACTCGCGCTCGAAGCGGCGGATCTCGGCGACCGGGACGTCGTCCAGCTTGCCGGTGGTGCCGGCCCAGATGGAGACGACCTGCTCCTCGACCGGGAACGGCTGGTACTGGCCCTGCTTCAGCAGCTCGACCATGCGCGCACCGCGCTCCAGCTGGGCCTTGGAGGCCGCGTCCAGGTCGGAACCGAAGGCGGCGAAGGCCTCCAGCTCACGGTACTGGGCGAGGTCCAGACGCAGGCGGCCGGCGACCGAGCGCATGGCCTTGATCTGGGCGGAGCCACCGACGCGGGAGACCGAGATACCGACGTTCACGGCCGGGCGGATGCCGGCGTTGAACAGGTCGGACTCCAGGAAGCACTGGCCGTCGGTGATGGAGATGACGTTGGTCGGGATGTACGCCGAGACGTCGTTGGCCTTGGTCTCGATGATCGGCAGACCGGTCATCGAGCCGCCGCCCAGGGCGTCGTTCAGCTTCGCGCAGCGCTCCAGCAGGCGGGAGTGCAGGTAGAAGACGTCACCCGGGTAGGCCTCGCGGCCCGGCGGGCGGCGCAGCAGCAGGGAGACGGAACGGTAGGCCTCGGCCTGCTTCGACAGGTCGTCGAAGATGATCAGGACGTGCTTGCCGTCGTACATCCACTCCTGGCCGATGGCCGAACCGGTGTACGGGGCGAGGTACTTGAAGCCGGCCGGGTCGGAGGCGGGAGCGGCCACGATGGTGGTGTACTCCAGCGCGCCGGCCTCCTCCAGGGCGCCGCGGACGGACGCGATGGTGGAGCCCTTCTGGCCCACGGCGACGTAGATGCAGCGGACCTGCTTCTCCGGGTCGCCCGAGCGCCAGTTGTCACGCTGGTTGATGATCGTGTCGACGGCCACCGCGGTCTTGCCGGTCTGGCGGTCGCCGATGATCAGCTGGCGCTGGCCGCGGCCGATCGGGGTCATCGCGTCGATGGCCTTGATACCGGTCTGCAGCGGCTGCTTGACCGACTTGCGGGCCATGACGCCGGGGGCCTGCAGCTCCAGGGCACGGCGACCGGTGGCGGCGATGTCGCCCAGGCCGTCGATCGGGTTGCCCAGCGGGTCCACGACGCGGCCGAGGTAGCCGTCGCCGACCGGAACCGAGAGGACCTCGCCGGTGCGGCGCACGGTCTGGCCCTCTTCGATGCCGCCGAACTCACCGAGGACGACGACACCGATCTCGCGGGTGTCGAGGTTCAGCGCGAGGCCGAGCGTGCCGTCCTCGAACTTCAGCAGCTCGTTCGCCATGACCGAGGGCAGGCCCTCGACATGCGCGATGCCGTCCGCCGCGTCAGTGACCTTGCCGACCTCTTCCACAGAAGCGGCGTCCGGCTGGTACGACTGGACAAAGTCGGCCAGCGCGTCCCGGATCTCCTCCGGACGGATCGTAAGCTCCGCCATCAGGCTTCCCTGCTCTCCTAGTTTGCGATCCTCGGCCCGCCATTGAGGGCCGCAAGTATTCGACTCTCGGCCGGGTCTTCCGAACCGGCCGTACGATGTGCCGGCTCCTTGGGGAGCCGGTTTCCCGACCGAGGGTCGGATGTGCTGCTTGGGTGCTCAGCCTTCGAGCGACTGGCGAGCGCCCTCGAGGCGGCTCGACACGGTGCCGTTGATGATCTCGTCGCCGATCTGCACCCGGACGCCGCCGACGACCTCGGGGTCGACGTCGATGTTCAGGTGGACCTGGCGGCCGTACATCCGGGCCAGAGCACCGGACAGGCGCTCCTTCTGGGTGTCCGACAGCGGCACCGCGGTGGTGACCAGGGCCACCACGCGGCCGCGGCGCGCGGCGGCGAGCTTCGAGTAGGACTCCAGGCCCTGCTCCAGGCTACGGCCACGCGGCACGTTGACGAGGGCGGTGACCAGCCGGACGGTACCGGCGTTGGCGCGGCCGCCGAGCAGCTTGCCGATCAGCCCGGCCTTCGCGACGGCACCGGCCTTCGGCTCGGTCAGCGCGGCGCGCAGCTCGTGCGAGCCGCTCACCACCCGGCCGAAGCGGAAGAGCTCGTCCTCGACGTCGTCCAGGGCGCCGGCCTTGTCCGCGGCGATGATCTCCGCGTAGGCGGCGAGCTCCTCGGTCGCGTCCACCAGGTCGCGCGAGCCCGACCAGCGGGAGCGGACCAGGCCGGAGACCAGGTCGACGGCCTCGCCGGAGACCTGGCCGGTCAGCAGCGAGGTGACCAGCTGGGCCTTGTCCTGGCCCGACCGCGAGGGGTCGGTCAGGACGCGGCGCAGCGACACCTCGCGGTCCAGCACGGCCGTGACGGCGGTGAGCTCCTCGGCGAGCTTGGCCGCGTCCACCGAGGTGGAGTCGGTCAGGCTCTCCAGGTTCTGCCGGCCGGCGACGAGGGCCTCACGGCTGGCGCCGATCACTTGGCCGCACCCTGAGCAACGGCGGCCTTGGCCTCCAGCTCGTCCAGGAAGCGGTCGATGACGCCGCTCTGCCGGGTGTGGTCCTCGAGGGACTCACCCACGATGCGGGACGCCAGCTGGGTGGCCAGCGAGCCCACGTCCTGACGCAGGGCGGCAGTGGCCTGCTTCTTGTCCGCCTCGATCTGGGCGTGACCGGCGGCGACGATGGCCTCGCGCTGGCGCTGGCCCTCCTCGCGCATCTCGGCGAGCTGGGCGGCACCCTGCTCGCGAGCCTGCTCGACGATGCGGGCAGCCTCGTGGCGCGCCTCGGCGAGCTCGGCGCGGTACTGCTCAAGCAGGGCCTGGGCCTCCACCTGGGCGGCCTCGGCGCGCTCCATCCCGCCCTCGATCGCGTCCCGGCGCTCCGACAGCACCTTCTCGATGCTGGGGAGGAGCTTCTTGCCGAGCAGACCGAAGACGATGAAGAAGCAGAGCAGGCCGATGATGATCTCGGGCCACGCGGGGAGGAGAGGGTTCATCTTCTCCTCGGCCGCGAGCTGGACGATCGCCATGCTCATATCTGGACCTTCCTCAGAAAGGGTCTACGGCGGGATTACTTGTTGCCGAAGACGAACGGCATGACGATGCCGATGAGGGCGAGCGCCTCGGTCAGCGCGAAGCCGATGAACATGTTGGAACGGATGAGACCGGCAGCCTCGGGCTGGCGGGCCATGGCCTGGACACCGTTACCGAAGATCAGACCGACGCCGATGCCGGGGCCGATGGCGGCGAGGCCGTAGCCCAGGGAGGCGACGGAACCGTAGACAGTGCCCTCAGCGAGGATGCTCATTGACGTTGTCCTTTGCAGGGTGGTGAACCGGTGGTGATTGGCCACCGGGCGATCCGGGACGGGAAGTGGTTCTCGGCGGGGCCGGGGCCCCGGGGCTCAGTGCGCCTCTTCCAGGGCACCGGCGATGTAGCTGCTGGCCAGCATCACGAAGATGTAGGCCTGCAGGAACTGGACCAGCAGCTCGAAGGCGGTCAGGCCGACGGCCACGATGAACGAGGCCGAGCCGTACAGCGCGCCCAGGGACGGGCTGAGCAGGTACCAGGAGGCGATGGAGAACATCACGATCAGCAGGTGGCCGGCGAACATGTTCGCGAAGGCTCGGACCGCGAGCGTGAAGGGGCGCACGAAGATGTTCGAGAAGAACTCGATCGGCACCAGGATGAACATGACCCAGCCGGGGATGCCCGACGGCCAGCAGAGGTTCTTGAGACCGCCGACGAAGCCGTGCTTCTTGAAGGTCAGCGTCATGTAGGTGATCCACACGACCGCAGCGAGGCCGGCCGGGAACGCGATCGCCGCCGACACCGGGAACTGTGCGAACGGGATGATCGACATGATGTTCATCAACCAGATGAAGAAGAACATCGAGACCAGCATCGGGACGTACTTCTCGCCCTTCTTGCCGATCGTCTCCAGCACGATGGAGCGCTTGACGAAGTCGTAGCCGATCTCACCGACCAGCTGCAGCTTGCCGGGGACGAGGCGCGGCTTGGCGAAGGCGGCCCAGAAGAACACGACGACCAGGAGCGCGACGATGATCGACAGCAGCATCGGCTTGTTGAACTCGATGCTGCCGATCGAGAAGATCGGCTTGAACTGGAACTCGTTCAGACCCGGGGCCGGGAAGCCACAGCCAGCGTCCCCGAAGTGGCAACTGCCTGAGGCGAGGGACGTGAGTTCAGCACTCACCGCGGACTCCTTCGTCGTGACGCATGGTTACGGCAACCTCGGTGTGTCGGCGTGGCCTGCGACCACGGAGCGGCACTGGAACTTGATGGGTTTCTCGCCGACCCCGCGCGCCGGTGCACGGCACCACAGCGGGATCATCGAAGACTGCGCGGATCAGGGGGGCGATCCGTCCGCTCTCCGGACAGACCAGGCCTCTTCCCGTACTCCGTTGTTGCGACGGACGATAGCAGCCCGTCAGTGCGGCATAAACACCGCCCCCCTCGTTGGGGGGACAGTTGGGCCTCGTCACTGTTGACGCCCCTTGTCGGAGGGCTTGTCGCCCTTCTTTTCGGAGGCGTCGGGGTCGACGTAGAAGGTTTTGGCCTTGAGCGCACCGCGCACCTGGAAGCCCGTCCAGATCAGGGCGCAGCCGAGCAGGGTGAACGCGAAGGCCTGCCGGTTGAACAGCTCGGTGTCCTTGAAGACCGCGAGCACGATGCCGACCAGCAGGATCTGCGTGGTGTACACCAGCAGCGCCGCGGCCATCATGATCTGCGGGTTCGACCTGGTCAGCCGGTCGAGCGCGACCTGGCCGAAGCTGAAGAAGGCCATCACGAGGAGCGCGCCGAAGAGGGCGCCGAGCAGCCCCTTCCCACCGGCAACGGCAAAGGAGATCACCATGGCGATGATTCCGGCGACCGCAGTGGGAATCGCGGCGCCTCGGAGGATCCGGGCGTCGGTGGACGGCATGTCGGCAGCTCCGGCGGCATGTCGATGTGGCGGGGGACGGGCACTGCGGTGGCGGGTGACACCGGACCGAGGCATCGCCGCGGGCCGCCATGTGAGCGACGGGCCCGGTGAGGGAGACCGACAGGGACGGAAGTCATCCACCTGTCAGGTCTTTCGGCGTGTTCTCGATACTCGTGAACGGTATCACAAACTATTTGATGAGAGCTTTACCATGAATGTGTGGCACCTGTCACACCAACGGCGCAACGATTCCGCCGTTCGGGTGACGGCCACCTGTCGTGGCATCAACTCCCTTGTCAGTGGCGGCCGGTGGCCTTGGGGTGGGAGCCGACCGCGGTGGAGCCCACGCCGGACTCCCGCCCGGCTTCACCCAGGAGTTCCTTGTCCTTGGCCGACAGTTCAGCCATCGGACCGCTCTGCTGCCGGCGGTAGCGCGGGGGGACGAAGGACTGCACCGCCCGCGGGGCGCGCGGCCGGAACCGCGGGGTGAGCAGCACCACCAGGCCGACCAGGCAGAGCCCGGCGAGCGTCAGGACGACGGTGCGGCCGGTGTTGGTCACCGAGAAGGCGACCGAGCCGAAGGCGATCAGCGCGGCCCAGAAGTACATGATCATCACGGCGCGGCTGTGCGAGTGCCCCACCTGGAGCAGCCGGTGGTGCAGGTGGCGCTTGTCCGCGGCGAACGGGGACTGGCCCGCCCAGGTGCGGCGCACCACCGCGAGCAGCAGGTCGGCCAGCGGCAGCGCGATGACCGTCAGCGGCAGCAGCAGCGGGATGTAGATCGGCACCAGGGCGTGCACGGCGGCGGTCTGCGAGCCGGCCTCGTTGCTGATCAGGTCCGGGTCGACCCGGCCGGTGATGGAGATCGCGGCGACGGCCAGCATCAGGCCCAGCATCATCGAGCCGGAGTCGCCCATGAAGATCCGCGCGGGGTGCATGTTGTGCGCCAGGAAGCCCAGGCACATGCCGATCAGCAGCACGCTGAACAGCACGGCGGGGGCCGCGTCGGAGATCGTGTAGCCGTACCAGAGCCGGTAGCTGTACAGGAAGAAGGCCATCGCGGCGATGCACACCATGCCGCCGGCCAGGCCGTCCAGTCCGTCGATGAAGTTCACCGCGTTGACCATGACGACGACCAGGGTGACCGAGATGACCATGCCCTGGGTCGGGCTCACCGCGACCGGGCCGACACCGGGCACCGGGAGGGTGATCACCGTGACGCCCTGCCAGACCATCACGCCGGCGGCGATCATCTGGCCGCCGAGCTTCACCAGCGCGTCCACGCCCCACTTGTCGTCGAGCACCCCGAGCAGGAACATGATCCCGGCCCCGGACAGCAGCGCGCGGATGTCGGTGCCCTGGGAGAACACCTTGCTCAGGTTGTCCAGCTGCGAGGCGACCAGGATGCCCGCGCACAGTCCGCCGAACATCGCGATGCCGCCGAGCCGCGGCGTGGGTTCGCGGTGCACGTCACGGGCGCGCACCGGCGGCATGGCGCCGGCCGCGATGGCGAACTTCCGGACCGGGCCCGTCAACAGGTAGGTGACGGCGGCGGTGCAGAACAGCACCAGCAGATACTCACGCACCACTGGCCTCCTGCATCACTGTCGAACGGGGAAGTACCGAAGGTACTCCCCTGCCTTCCCGGGGTTCGAGGTGCGTCGCCACGGCACACACCTTATTGAGTCGGACGCCCGGACCGTGCATCGCGGTTCGCCCTCCCGGGTAGGAGATCCGGATACCCGCGGAAGGCCGCCGTCAGGCCCGGTCGGCGAAGGCCGCCGCCAGCTCCCGGACCCGCGCCGCGGCCGGGACGACCGCGTCCCCGGCGAGCACCCGCGCGATCAGCCCGGCGATCTCCGCCAGCTCCGGCTCCCCCATCCCCTGGCTGGTGACCGTGCCCGTGCCCAGCCGGATGCCGGAGGTCTCGGCGGCCGGCGCCGGGTCGTACGGCAGCGCGCACTTGCCGAGCAGCAGCCCGGCCGCCGCGCAGCGCCGCTCGGCCTCCGCGCCGGTCACGCCGAGCGGGCTCACGTCGGCGGTCACCAGATGGGTGTCGGTACCGCCCGTCAGGGGGCGCATTCCGGCCTCTGCGAGCCCTGCGGCGAGCGCCCGCGCCCCGGACACCGTCCGCTCCGCGTACGCCCGGTACGCGGGCTTCGAGGCCTCCGCGAGGGCCACCGCCTTGCCGGCCACCTCGTTCATCGCCGCGCCGCCCTGGCTGAACGGGAACACCGCCCGGTCGATCCGCTCGGCCAGCTCCGCGGTGCACAGCAGCAGCCCGCCGCGCGGGCCGCGCAGCAGCTTGTGGGTGGCCGCCACCGTGACGTCCGCGTACGGCACCGGGGAGGGCGCCACCCCGGCCGCGATCAGCCCGGTGGTCTGCGCGGCGGAGGCGATCAGGTAGGCGTCCACCTCGTCGGCGATCTCGCGGAACGCCGCCCAGTCCGGGTGCCGGGGGTGCGAGATCGAACCCGCCACGATGGCCTTGGGGCGGTGCTGCCGGGCCAGGTCGCGGACCTGGTCGAGGTCGATCAGCCCGTCGGACTCGCGCACGCCGTAGCCGGTGAAGTCGAACCAGCGCCCGGAGAAGTTGGCGCGCGAGCCGCAGCTGAGGTGGCCGCCGTGCTCCAGCGACATCGCCAGCACCCCGTCGCCGGGCCGCAGCAGCGCCGCGTACGCCGCCAGCATCGCCGAAGTCGCCGACCGCGGCTGGACGTTGGCGTGCGGGGCGGCGAACAGCTCGCGGGCCCGGTCGATCGCCAGCAGCTCGGCGGCGTCCGCCAGCGCACAGCCGGTGTGGTGCCGGCGGCCCGGGTAGCCCTCGGCGTACTTGTCGATCAGCGGGCCGGTGAGCGCCGCCAGGACGGCGGGGGTGGTCAGGTTCTCCCCCGCCAGCAGCTGGATCGTCTCGGCGCGCCGCTCGGCCTCCGCGGCCAGCAGGTCGGCCAGCTGCGGATCGGCCCGGTGCAGCGCCTCGGACGCCCAGGGGCGCCCGGTCGTGGCGGTCGGGCCGGACGCGGCATCGGTGACGGTCATGGCGGGGCTCCCGGGCGCTGCGGGGACTGTGTCACCCAGCGTAGGACCGCTCCCGCCACCCGGCCCGCCGGGCCGCGGCCGAACGGCCCCGTGCGGCGCCCTGCCCGGGCCCGGCCCGTCAGCGCGGCGCGGGGACGCCGGTCAGCGCGGTGACCACCGGGTCGACCGCGTGGAATATCTCCTCGCCGCAGTTGCGGAACATGCCGATCGGCGCCCCGTACGGGTCGTCCACCTCGTCCGACTCCGGCGTGGCGGCCAGCAGCCAGCCGCGCAGCGCGGCGGCGGCCCGGACCAGCGCGCGGGCCCGCTCGGTGACGTCGGCGCCGCGCCTCGGGTCCGGCAGGGTGCCCGGGTCTATCGTCCGCACCAGGCGGGTGAACTCCTTCAGCGTGAAGGTGCGCAGCCCCGCCTCGTGGCCCATCGAGATCACCTGGGCGCGGTGGTCCAGCGTCGCCGTGAGCACCAGGTCGGCCTCGACCACGTGCTCGTCCAGCAGCTCTCGGCCGGTGAAGCCGCCGCTGTCGGCGCCGTACTCGTCGAGCACGGTCGCGGCGTGGTCCTCCATCGGCGCGCCCTCGTGGCCCCAGGTGCCGGCGCTCTCCACCAGGATCCGGCCGGCCACCCGGGGGCTCAGCCGGGTGTCCAGCTCACGCCGGGTCAGCCGCTCGGCGATCGGCGATCGGCAGATGTTCCCCGTGCAGACGAACAGGATCCGGAAGTGGTCCAGCGGCCTGGGGCCCACGCTCAGGTACGGCGCTATGCCCGGCCCGGCGTGCAGCGAGGCGGTGGGCGTCAACTGCCGGCCTCCAGGTCGGGGACGACCTCCCTCAGCTGCTCGACGCTGATCGCACCGGCCCGCAGCAGGACCGGGACCTTGCCGGTGACGTCCACGATCGACGAGGTGGCGGAGTCCTCGGCCGCCCCGCCGTCCAGGTAGACCGAGACCGCGTCGCCGAGCTGGGCCTGTGCCTCGTCACAGGTCAGCGGGGAGACCCCGCCGATCCGGTTGGCACTGGAGACGGCCAGCGGGCCGGTGCTGTTCAGCAGCTCGATGGCGACCGGGTGCAGCGGCATCCGGACCGCGACGGTGCCGCGGGTGTCGCCGAGGTCCCAGCGCAGTGAGGGCTGGTGCCGGGCGACCAGGGTGAGCCCGCCCGGCCAGAAGGCGTCGACCAGCTCCCAGGCCTGCTCGGAGAAGTCGGTGACCAGGCCGTGCAGGGTGGTCGGCGAGCCGACCAGCACCGGCGAGGGCGTGTTGCGGCCGCGGCCGCGGGCGGCCATCAGCTCGCCGACCGCCTCCGGGGAGAAGGCGTCCGCACCGACCCCGTACAGGGTGTCGGTGGGCAGCACGACGAGTTCGCCGCGGCGGATGGCCGAGGCGGCCTCGCGCAGACCGGTGGCGCGGTCCCCGGCATCGGCACAGTCGTAACGGCGGCTCATCGGTGCGGTCCCCTTCCGGAGTGGCTCATGGCGTTACAGCGCAGCCTTGCGCGCCGTCGTACGGTGCTCGGTGGTCACGACCCGACCCTCCAGGCCGTCGTCCTGTGCCCGACTGTTCACGACCCGACCCTCCGGGCGGTCGTCCTGTGCCCGACTGTTCACGACCCGACCCTCCGGGCGGTCGTCCTGTGCCCGACTGTTCACGACCCGACCCTCCGGGCGGTCGTGAAACGGGGCCGGTTGTTCAGGTCGCGGTGGTCGGCGGTGTCCGTCCAGCCGTGTTCCTCGTTGAAGATCCACGGCACCTGGCCGCCCTGCTGGTCGGCGTGCTCGATCACCACCGCGCCGCCCGGGCGCAGCAGTCGGGCCGCCACCCGCTCGATGCCGCGGATGGTGTCCAGGCCGTCCTCGCCGGAGAACAGGGACATCTGCGGGTCGTGGTCGCGGGCCTCCGGCGCGACGTACTCCCACTCGGTGAGCGGGATGTACGGCGGGTTGGAGATGACCAGGTCGAAGCGGCCGTCCCAGGAGCGGTCGTCCTCGAAGGCCTTGGTGGCGTCACCGGCGTGCAGGGTGACCCGGGCGCGGTCCGGGCTGGCCTCGATGTTGCGCCGGGTGTACTCCAGCGCCCCCTCGTCCAGTTCGAAGGCGTGCACGGTGGAGCGCGGCAGTTCCTGGGCCAGGGCGAGGGCGATCGCGCCGGAGCCGGAGCACAGGTCCACCACCAGCGGCTCGGCCACGTCCATGTCGCGCACCGCGTCTATCGCCCACTCGACGACCGTCTCGGTCTCCGGCCGGGGCACGAACACCCCGGGGCCGACCTCCAGTTCGAGGTAGCGGAAGAACGCCCGCCCGGTGATGTGCTGGAGCGGCTCGCGCGCCTCGCGGCGGGAGACCGCCTCCCAGTAGCGGGCGTCGAAGTCGGCGTCCTTCACCGTGTGCAGCTGGCTGCGCTTGACGCGGTGGACGTAGGCGGCGAGCTCCTCCGCGTCGAAGCGCGGCGACGGCACGCCGGCCGCGGCCAACCGCTGGGTGGCCTGGGCCACCTCGGCGAGCAGCAGGTTCATCCGTACGACCTCTTGTTTCTGCGCTCCGGCTTCGGGCGAAGCGCGGGCTGGGGCGCGCCGGTCTCAGTTCTCTTGGGCCGCGGCGGCGAGCTTGGCCTCCGCGTCCTTGTCGACGCAGGACTGGATCACCGCGTTCAGTTCGCCGTCCAGGACCTGGTCCAGGTTGTACGCCTTGAATCCGGTGCGGTGGTCCGAGATGCGGTTCTCGGGGTAGTTGTACGTGCGGATCCGCTCCGAGCGGTCGACCGTACGGACCTGGCTGCGGCGCGCGTCCGAGGCCTCCCGCTCGGCCTCCTCCTGCGCGGCGGCCAGCAGCCGCGAACGCAGGATGCGCATCGCCTGCTCCTTGTTCTGGAGCTGGCTCTTCTCGTTCTGGCAGGACGCCACGATACCGGTCGGCAGGTGGGTGATCCGGACCGCGGAGTCGGTGGTGTTGACCGACTGGCCGCCGGGGCCGGAGGAGCGGTAGACGTCGATCCGCAGGTCGTTGGCGACGATCTCGACCTCGACCTCCTCCGCCTCGGGGGTGACCAGCACGCCCGCCGCGGAGGTGTGGATGCGGCCCTGGGACTCGGTGGCGGGGACGCGCTGCACGCGGTGCACGCCGCCCTCGTACTTCAGCCGGGCCCAGACGCCCTGGCCGGGCTCGGCGTTGCCCTTGGTCTTCACGGCCACCGAGACGTCCTTGTAGCCGCCGAGGTCGGACTCGTTGGAGTCGATGATCTCGGTCTTCCAGCCGATCCGCTCCGCGTAGCGCAGGTACATCCGGAGCAGGTCGCCGGCGAACAGCGCGGACTCCTCGCCGCCCTCGCCCGCCTTGATCTCCAGGATGACGTCCTTGTCGTCACTCGGGTCGCGCGGCACCAGCAGCAGCCGCAGCTCCTCCGTGAGCTCGTCCCGGCGGGCCTCGGAGGCCTTCGCCTCGGCGATGAACTCCGGGTCCTCCGCGGCGAGTTCGCGCGCGGCCTCGATGTCCTCGCCGGCCTGCCGCCACTGCCGGTAGACCCGGGTGATCGGGGTCAGCTCGGCGTACCGCTTGGCCAGCTTGCGGGCGTTGGCCTGGTCGGCGTGGACGGACGGGTCGGCCAGCCTCGTCTCGAGGTCGGCGTGCTCGACGAGGAGCTCTTCGACTGCCTCGAACATGGGGTGGCCTTCTTCCCGGTGACTCGGAAACGTGTGGGGGGTGGGGAATTCGCGGGGGGACGCGAACGGCGCCGGCCCCCAGCGCCCCCGACAACGAGTACAGGGGCACCGGGAACCGGCGCCGAGGGAGCGCTAGGCCTTCGCGCTGTGCTGCTTGCCGAAGCGGGCCTCGAAGCGGGCCACGCGGCCACCGGTGTCGAGGATCTTCTGCTTGCCGGTGTAGAACGGGTGGCACTGCGAGCAGACCTCGGCGCGGATCTCGCCACTGGTCTCGGTCGAGCGGGTGGTGAACTCGGCGCCGCAGGTGCAGGTCACGCGCGTGACCACGTACTCGGGGTGAACGTTGGGCTTCAAGGGGTTCTCCTAGGTTTCGGGAGGGTACCGGGTCGGCGGCTGGGGCGCCGCACGTGAACCGGGACCGACGGACCAGTCTGCCAGGACCGGCCGCATCTTCCCAAACCGGGTCGCGTTCCGGGATATTCCGGACCCCCCTCAGCGCGTGGCGGTGGCCTTCGCGGACGGCTTCCCCGCGGCCGGCGCGGGGGCCGTGGGGGCCGCCTGGGCGGGGTTCTCCGGCTGTTCGGAGACGATCGCGGAGGGGAACGGCTGGTCGGCCTTGAGCGCCGCCCAGACCTGCCCCGCCTGCGGCTGCAGCGGGACCACCCGGTTCGGGTCGCTGGGGGCCGTCTCCACCGGCAGGGTGACCATGCTCAGCTGGTCCGGGCCTATCCCCTTGAGCTCCTGGGCAAGCCCCACCAGCGAGTTCACCGAGCCGAGCGCGGAGTCGGTGGTGATGCTCCTGGTCACGGTGTCGCCGACCGACCACAGCTTGACCGGGTTGGTGAGCATCCCGCTCCCCCCGACCTGCTGCAGCAGCGACTTCACCATCTGCTTCTGGAGCTCGATCCGGCCGAGGTCGCTGCCGTCGCCGACGCCGTGCCGGGTGCGCACGAAGGCCAGCGCCTGCTGTCCGTCCAGGTGGTGCTCGCCGGGCGGCAGGTCGAGCCCGCTGTCCTTGTCGTGGATGGCCACCGTGGTGGTCACGGTGGCCCCGCCTATCGCGTCCACGACCCGGGCGAAGCCGGCGAAGTCGACCTGCAGGTAGTGGTCCATCCGCAGCCCGGTGAGCTGCTCGGTGGTCTTGACCGCGCAGGCCGCGCCGCCGCTCTCGAAGGCGCTGTTGTACATCGCGCGCTTGGCGCCGGGCACCGGCTTGCCGTTCGCGTCGACGCAGTCGGGGCGGGCGACCAGGGTGTCGCGCGGGATCGAGACGATCTGGGCGCCGGAGTGGGCCTGGTTGACGTGCACCACCATCGCGGTGTCCGAGCGGGCGGTGCCGCCGGTGTCCCCGCCGGCGACCGAGCCGTTGTCGCCGGACCGCGAATCGGAGCCGAGCACCAGGATGTTGAAGGAGCCGTCGGTGGCGGCCGGCGGCCGGGCGTCGCCGAGCCGGGCGTCGATGTCGACGCTCGTGATGTTCCCGTTGAGCCTGAAGTAGGCGAAGAGGCCCGCGCCGGCGCCGAGGACGACGAGCGCGGCGAACGCGCAGGCGGCCGTCCGCAGGATTCTGCGGCGGCGACTCAGGACCCTCTTGTGCTCGGCCATACGGTCCAGAGTAAATCGGACAACATGATCCAAACGCCCCCAAGGTGTCCCGACTCTGGAACAAAGCGGCCAGGACGCACGGAACCCCGGACCGCTCGCGCGATCCGGGGTTCCGTGCTTCGACAGCCGTCCGGCTACGGTCAGTCGCCGGAGCCGGGGGTGGTCTTGGCGATCTGCATCAGGAACTCGGCGTTGCTCTTGGTCTGCTTCATCTTGTCCAGGAGCAGCTCGATCGCCTGCTGCGAGTCGAGCGCGTGCAGCACCCGGCGGAGCTTCCAGACGATGGCCAACTCCTCGCTGCCGAGCAGGATCTCCTCCTTGCGGGTGCTGGAGGCGTCCACGTCGACGGCCGGGAAGATGCGCTTGTCCGAGAGCTTCCGGTCGAGCTTGAGCTCCATGTTGCCGGTGCCCTTGAACTCCTCGAAGATCACCTCGTCCATGCGCGAGCCGGTCTCGACCAGCGCGGTGGCCAGGATGGTCAGCGAGCCGCCGTTCTCGATGTTGCGCGCGGCGCCGAAGAACTTCTTCGGCGGGTACAGCGCGGTCGAGTCGACACCACCGGACAGGATGCGGCCGGAGGCCGGCGCCGCCAGGTTGTAGGCGCGGCCGAGGCGGGTGATCGAGTCCAGCAGGATGACCACGTCGTGGCCCAGCTCCACCAGGCGCTTGGCGCGCTCGATGGCCAGCTCGGCGACGGTGGTGTGGTCCTCGGCCGGGCGGTCGAAGGTCGAGGAGATGACCTCGCCCTTCACCGACCGCTGCATGTCGGTGACCTCTTCCGGACGCTCGTCGACCAGGACGACCATCAGGTGGCACTCGGGGTTGTTGTGGGTGATCGCGTTGGCGACCGCCTGGAGCACCATGGTCTTGCCGGTCTTCGGCGGCGCGACGATCAGACCGCGCTGGCCCTTGCCGATCGGCGACACCAGGTCGATGATCCGGGTGGTCAGCACGCCCGGGTCGGTCTCCAGGCGCAGCCGCTCCTGCGGGTAGAGCGGGGTGAGCTTGTTGAACTCGGGGCGGCCGCGGCCGCTCTCCGGGTCCATGCCGTTGACGGAGTCCAGGCGCACCATGGCGTTGAACTTCTCGCGGCGCTCGCCCTCGCGCGGCTGGCGCACCGCACCGGTGATGGCGTCACCCTTGCGCAGGCCGTTCTTGCGGACCTGGGCGAGCGAGACGTAGACGTCGTTCTGGCCCGGCAGGTAGCCGGAGGTGCGCACGAACGCGTAGTTGTCGAGGATGTCGAGGATGCCCGCGACCGGGATCAGGACGTCGTCCTCGCCGACCTGCGGCTCGGCCACGCCGGCGGCCTCGAAGCCGTCACGGCCACGACGGCCGCGGCGGTCGCGGTAGCGCCCGCGCCGGCCGCGGCGGCCCTCGCCGAACTCGTCGTCCTCGTAGCCGCCCTGCTGCTGGGCCTGCGGCTGCTGGGTCTGCTGGCCCTGACGGCCCTGCTGCTCGGCCTGGCCGCCCTGCTGCTGGCCGCCGCCCTGCTGGGGCTGGCGGTCGGCGCGCTCGCGGCGGTTGCGGCGGTCGCGGCGCGACTCGCGGCTGTCGCCGTCCTGGGCCTCGCCGCCCTCCTGGCGGTCGGTGCGCTCGGTGCGCTCGGTGCCCTCGCGGCGGTCACGGCGCTCACGGCGGTCGCGACGCGACTCGCGGCCGTCCTCGCGGCCCTCGAAGCCGCGGGTCTCGGCCGGGCGGGCCTCGGCCTGCTTCGGCTCGGCGACCGCGACGGTGGCGGGCTCGGCGGCGGCCTCGGCGACCGGGGCGACGGGCGCGCCGGCGGCCGAGGTGGCCCGGCGGCGGGTGCGCTCGGTACGGGCGGGCGCGGCGGTCTCCGCGGCGGCCTGGACCGGGATCTCGATCTGGGCCTGCGGCTCGGCGGCGGCCGGGGCCTCGGCCTTGGCGGCGGCGGCCTTGGTGCGGCGGGCCGGCTTCTCGGCCGGGGCCTCGGCGTCCGCCTTGGCGGCGGTGCGCTTGGCGGCCGGGGCGGTGCCGCCGGCGGCGAGCAGCGGGTCCCCGCCGCTCTTCTCCTTGATGGTCTCGATCAGCTGGCTCTTGCGCATGCGTCCGGTACCGGTGATGCCAAGGTCCGCGGCGAGCTTCTGGAGCTCGGCCAGGACCATGCCGTCCAGGCCCGCGGCGGCACTGCGGCGGCGCCGCGCCGGAGCAGCGGGGGCGGCGGCTGCGTCCGACGCCTCTGCGTCCGGGCGCGCGCCCATCAGATCGGTGGAGTCGCTCACTAAGGGTCCTTCCCTGGAGCGGACGTCGGCCTGTCTGGCTCGGCGACCGGTTGTGCTGTCCTGACCAACGCTCGACTGCGTCGGTCCGAGGCGGTGATCCCTCGAATGGCGGGAGCCTGTCGAGAGAGGGTTACGTGCGAGGTGCGGTGCGTGAAGCACGGTGGTGCTGAGTGGCGCGTGGGCCGGTCGTGTGTCGACCTCCCCTGAGGGCGTAACCCCCACGCTTCCTGCGAATCCCGGGCCCCCGTCGCGTGACGGTGGCCCGTGCTCCGCCCGTCCTGGCCTCAGGTGGGAGGCTGCGGGTGGGAGTCAGGTGCCGTCACGGCTTCGGGATGCGGCCGCATGTCGCGCAGGCAGGCTGCGTACGCGCTGCGGTGGGCTCCCGGAGAATCGTCGCCCCGTGCATCGCCGGGACTCCACTGCCGTGGAGCGCTGGGATCGGGACGCGGCGCACCTAGCCCCGGAGGGCACCTGGTGCAGCAATGAGGTTAACACTACCGACCCCCTCAGACATTCCCCAGCCTTGCGCTTGCCAATCGTGTCCGTCGGACCCGGCTCGGCAGGGTGCCGGCGCCGGGTCCCGAGCGGCCCGTTCGGGCTGCTCAGACGTCCAACGGGAGCACGACGGCCCCGGTGCGGTCGACGTCCAGCCGGTGCGCGGCGAACGCCGGGTCGCCGCCGTGGCCGTGGTGTCCGGCGAAGGAGAGCACCTTGTCGGCGCCCGCCTCGTCGGTGAGGGCCAGGACGGTCGGGCCGGCGCCGGAGACGACCGCCGGGAAGCCCTCGGCGCGCAGGGCGCCGACCAGCGCGGCGCTGTCCGGCATGGCGGAGGCGCGGTAGTCCTGGTGCAGCCGGTCCTCGGTGGCGGCGAGGAGCAGTTCGGGGCGCCTGGTCAGCGCCTCCACCAGCAGTGCGGAACGGCCCGCGTTGACGGCCGCGTCGGCCAGCGGGACGGTCTTCGGCAGCAGTCCGCGCGCGGTCTCGGTGAGCACCTCGCCGGCCGGCACGAACACCACCGGGACGACCTGCTCGGACGGCTCCAGCACGACCGCCTTGGCCGACTCCTCGTCGGTCCAGGCGATGGTGAAGTTGCCGCGCAGGCAGGCCGCGACGTTGTCGGGGTGGCCCTCCAGCTCGGAGGCGAGGGCCAGCAGCGCGTCGTCGTCCAGCGCGGACCGGCCGCCGATGGTCACCGCGCGGGCGGCCATGATGCCGGCGCAGATGGCGGCCGAGGAGGAGCCGAGGCCGCGGCCGTGCGGTATCCGGTTGGCGCAGACCACTTCGAGGCCGCGGGGCTGGCCGCCGAGCCGGTCGAAGGCGGCGCGCATCGAGCGGACCAGCAGGTGGCGCTCGTCGCGCGGCAGCGTCTCGGCGCCCTCACCGGCGATGTCGACGGAGAGGCCGGAGTCGGCGACCCGGACGACCACGTCGTCGTACAGACCCAGCGCGAGCCCGAAGGCGTCGAAGCCCGGGCCGAGGTTGGCGCTGGTCGCGGGAACCCTGACCCGGACGGCGGCGGCACGGAACGCGGGACCGGCCATACGGTGGACTCTCCTGGGGTAAATCGGGCGGCGCGGAGCGCGTCGTCGGTGCGAGGGTGGGAACGGACCGCGGCCCCTCCGGGGGGCGGGCGGTCGCGGTGTCGGCGCGGCCCGGACCCGCCGGGCCCGGGGCATGTGCCACACGGCCGAAGCCAGAGTATCGAAGAGAGGTTCCCGAGCGGTACACCCCGTGGGCCTTCGATCTGGTGTGTTGCCGTTCTGGCCGGAAATGCTCACCCCTCCCCGTCGACGGGAGGGGTGGAAAAGGATCGCAATGCGGAACCCAATGGACACAAAAGTGTCAGGGGGGAACTCCGACGGGCCGACCCTCGAAAGGGTCGGCCCGTCGGGGCGTCAGGACCCTTTACCGGTCGAGCAGTCCGAGGCTGCGGGCGGCCGCCTCCGGGTCGATCGGGACGATCTGCGGCTGCGGCGCGCCGGCCACCGCCCAGTCCGGGTCCTTCAGGCCGTTGCCGGTCACGGTGCAGACGATCCGCTGGCCCGGGTCGACCAGGCCGGCCTCCGCCTTGGCCAGCAGACCGGCCACCGAGGCGGCCGAGGCGGGCTCCACGAAGACGCCCTCCTGCGAGGCCAACAGCCGGTAGGCGGACAGGATCTGACGGTCCGTCACCTTGTCGATGAGGCCGCCGGACTCGTCCCGCGCGGCGAGCGCGAAGTCCCAGGAGGCCGGGTTGCCGATCCGGATCGCGGTGGCGATGGTCTGCGGCTTGAGCACCGGCGCGCCGTCCACGATCGGGGCCGAGCCGGAGGCCTGGAAGCCCCACATCCGCGGGGTGCGGGTGGCGAGGCCAGGGAGGATGCGGCGCGAAGCGCCTCCGTCAAGGGTGGCGGCGGGAGACGGGCGGGAGTACTCGCGGTAGCCCTTCCAGTACGCGGTGATGTTGCCCGCGTTGCCGACCGGCAGGACGTGGATGTCCGGGGCGTCGCCGAGCATGTCGACGATCTCGAAGGCCGCGGTCTTCTGGCCCTCGATCCGCACCGGGTTGACCGAGTTGACCAGCGCCACCGGGTACTTCTCGGACAGTTCACGCGCAAGGGTGAGGCAGTCGTCGAAGTTCCCGTCGACCTGGAGGATCCTGGCGCCGTGCACCAGCGCCTGGCCCATCTTGCCGAGGGCGATCTTGCCCTGCGGGACGAGCACCGCGGAGACCATCCCGGCCCGCACCGCGTACGCGGCGGCGGAGGCCGAGGTGTTGCCGGTGGAGGCGCAGATGACCGCCTGTGCGCCCTCCTCCTTGGCCTTGGAGATGGCCATCGTCATCCCGCGGTCCTTGAAGGAGCCGGTCGGGTTGGCGCCCTCGACCTTGAGGTAGACCTCGCAGCCCGTGCGCTCGGAGAGCACCTGGGCGGGGACCAGGGGCGTGCCGCCCTCCAACAGGGTGACCACCGGGGTGGCCGCGGTGACCGGCAGGCGGTCCCGGTACTCCTCGATCAGGCCGCGCCACTGGTGGGTGTGCGCGCCTCGGACGACGTTCTCGGCAACGGCGTTCATGGCTGGTTCCTTATTCCCCTTCGACCCGCATGATGCTGGCCACGTCCCGCACGCTGTCCAGCGCGCGGAGCTTGTCGACCGTCGCCGACAGCGCGGCGTCGGTGGCACGGTGGGTGACCACGACGAGCGAGGCGTCGCCGTCGCGGCCCTGCTGGCGCACGGTGTCGATGGAGACGCCGTGCTCGGCGAAGACGGATGCCACCTGGGCGAGCACGCCCGCGCGGTCGTCCACGTCGAGGCTGACGTGGTAGCGGGTGACCACCTCGTCCATCGGCTTGGCCGGCAGCCGCGTGTACACCGAGTCACCGGGGCCGGTGGCGCCGGCGAGCTTGTTGCGGCAGACCGCGACCAGGTCGCCGAGCACCGCGGAGGCGGTCGGCGAGCCGCCCGCGCCGGGGCCGTAGAACATCAGCCGGCCGGCCGCCTCGGCCTCGACGAACACCGCGTTGTACGCCTCGCGGACGGAGGCCAGCGGGTGCGACAGCGGGATCATCGCCGGGTGGACGCGCGCGGTGACGGACTCGCCGTCCGCGGCCCGCTCGCAGATCGCGAGCAGCTTGACCACGCAGCCCATCTCCTTGGCGGAGGCGATGTCGGCCGCCGTCACCTCGGTGATGCCCTCGCGGTAGACGTCCGCCGCGGTGACCTTGGTGTGGAAGGCGATGCCGGCCAGGATCGCGGCCTTGGCGGCGGCGTCGAAGCCCTCCACGTCGGCCGTCGGGTCGGCCTCGGCGTAGCCCAGCGCGGTGGCCTCCTCCAGCGCCTCCGAGTAGCCGGCGCCGGTGGTGTCCATCTTGTCGAGGATGAAGTTGGTGGTGCCGTTGACGATCCCCAGCACCCGGTTGACCTTGTCCCCCGCGAGGGACTCGCGCAGCGGGCGCAGCAGCGGGATCGCGCCCGCCACCGCGGCCTCGTAGTACAGGTCCACCCCGGCCTCGGCGGCCGCGGCGTGCAGCTCGGTGCCGTCCTTGGCGAGCAGCGCCTTGTTGGCGCTGACCACCGAGGCGCCCTGCCGGAAGGCGGACAGGATCAGCGATTTGGAGGGCTCGATGCCGCCCACCACCTCGACCACCACGTCGATGTCGCCCCGGTTGACCAGGGCCTCGGCGTCGGTGGTGATCAGGTGCTCGGGGACGCCCGGGCGGGTCCGCCCGGCCCGGCGGACCGCGATCCCGGCCAACTCGACCGGAGCGCCGATGCGAGCGGCGAGGTCGTCGGCCGTCGTCGTCATGATGCGCGCCACCTCGGAGCCCACCACACCACAACCCAGCAACGCCACCTTCAGCGGGCGCGTACGCATCATCCGACTCCGCTCTGCATTCTTCTGCTTCGGTAATTTCCGGCGGGTTTTCCTGGACCGCCGGGAACTTCGGTCTCTACCAGTCTCCGGGACTTTCCGTACGGATCTACGGTCGTTCCATGATCTGAGACGAGGATTTCGTCATCCGATATCCAGACGCAGGAGATCCTCCTCCGTCTCGCGCCGGACGATCACCCGCGCCGCACCGTCCCTGACGGCGAGCACGGGGGGCTTGAGGGCGTGGTTGTAATTGCTCGCCATCGACCGGCAGTAGGCGCCGGTGGCGGGCACCGCGATCAGGTCGCCCGGGGCCAGGTCGGCCGGCAGGAAGGCGTCCCGGACGACGATGTCGCCGGACTCGCAGTGCTTGCCGACCACCCGCACCAGCATCGGCTCCGCGTCGCTGGTGCGCGACACCAGGGCCACCGAGTACTCGGCGTCGTACAGCGCGGTGCGGATGTTGTCGGACATCCCGCCGTCCACGCTGACGTAGGTCCGCAGGCCCTCCAGCGGCTTGACGGTGCCGACCTCGTACAGCGTGAACGCCGTCGGGCCGACGATCGCCCGGCCCGGCTCCACGCTCAGCCGGGGGGCGTCCAGGTTCGCGGCGGCGCACTCGCGGCGGACGATGTCGGCCAGCGCGGCCGCGATCTCGGCCGGCTCGCGCGGGTCGTCCTCGCTGGTGTACGCGATGCCGAGGCCGCCGCCGAGGTCGATCTCGGGCAGCTGGACGCCGTGCTCGTCGCGGATCCCGGCCAGCAGGCCGACCACCCGGCGGGCGGCCACCTCGAAGCCCGCCATGTCGAAGATCTGCGAGCCGATGTGCGAGTGGATGCCGCGCAGCTCCAGGCTGTCGTGGCCGAGCACCCGGCGCACCGCCTCGGCGGCCGCTCCCCCGGTGAGCGACAGCCCGAACTTCTGGTCCTCGTGCGCGGTGGCGATGAACTCGTGGGTGTGCGCCTCGACGCCGACGGTGATCCGGATCAGCACCTGCTGGCGCACGCCCTGGCGGGCGGCGATCGCGGCCAGGCGCCCGATCTCCTCGTAGGAGTCGACCACGATGTGCCCGACGCCGGTCTTCACCGCGTGCTCGAGCTCGTCCGCCGACTTGTTGTTGCCGTGCAGCGCGATCCGCTCCGGCGGCATCCCGGCGGCCAGGGCGACCGCCAGCTCGCCCGGGCTGCACACGTCGAGGTTGAGGCCCTCCTCGTGCAGCCAGCGCACGACGGCCTTGGAGAGGAACGCCTTCCCGGCGTAGTAGACGTCCGCGCCGGTGCCGAAGGCGTCCCGCCAGGCACGCGCCCGGGACCGGAAGTCCTCCTCGTCCAGCACGTAGGCGGGGGTGCCGAACTCGGCGGCCAGCCGCCTGACGTCGATGCCGCCGACGGTCGCCACGCCCTCGGCGTTCCGGGCGACGGTGCGCGACCAGACCTTGGGGTCGAGCGCGTTCAGGTCGGCGGGCGGGGCCTGGTAGTGGCCCTCGGGCAGGACGTCGCCGTGACGGGGGCCTGCCGGGTGTGCGGAGCGACTCATCTTCGGAGATCCTTCGAGACCTATGGCGAGGGGCGGCGACGGTCCACGTTGACCGTCAGCCGCCCCCGCCGTGCGCTTGGGGGTGGTGCCTACATCCGCTCGGGCGCCGTCACGCCCAGGAGCGTGAGTCCGTTGGCGAGCACGGTGCGCGTCGCCTCGACCAGCCAGAGGCGGGCGCGGTGCGTGTCGGAGAGCTCCTCGTCGCCCTTGGGCAGGAACATGCAGTTCTCGTACAGGCGGTGGTACTTGCCCGCGAGGTCCTCCAGGTAGCGCGCGACCCGGTGCGGCTCGCGCAGCTCGCCGGCCGTGGCCAGCACCCGCGGGAACTCCGCGAGGTGGCCGAGCACGTCGGACTCCCACTCGGTGGCGAGCAGCTCGGGCTTGAACTGCTCGACCGTGCCCTTGTCCACGCCCAGCTCGGCGGCCTTGCGGGCCACGCCGCACATCCGGGTGTGCGCGTACTGGACGTAGAAGACCGGGTTCTCGTTGGTCTGGCTGGTCAGCAGGTTGATGTCCAGCGTGATCGTCGAGTCCGTGGAGGAGCGCGCCAGGGTGTAGCGGGCGGCGTCCACGCCGATCCACTCGATCACGTCGTCGATCGTGATGATGTTGCCGGCCCGCTTCGACATGCGGACCTCTTCGCCGTCGCGAAGCATCTTCACGAACTGGCCGATCTTCACCTCGATGTTGTGGTCCATGTCGTCGCCCGCGCAGGCCGCGATGGCCTTGAGGCGGTTGACGTAGCCGTGGTGGTCGGCGCCCAGCATGTAGAGCGCGACCTCGGCGCCGCGGTCCCGCTTGGACAGGTAGTACGCGGCGTCGGCGGCGAAGTAGGTCTTGTCGCCGTCGGCCTTGACCAGGACGCGGTCCTTGTCGTCGCCGAAGTCGGTGGTGCGCAGGAAGACCGCGTCGTCCTGCTCGAAGACGTGGCCCTGCTCGCGCAGCCGGTCGATGGCCTTCTCGACCGCGCCGGAGTCGTGCAGCGTCTTCTCCGAGAACCACACGTCGAAGTGGGTGCCGAACTCGTCCATCGAGCGCTTGATCTCGGCGACCATGAGCTTGAGGCCCTCGGTGCGGAAGACCTGGAGCTGCTCCTCCTCGGAGAGGTCGAGCACGCCGGGGATCGCGTCGGTGAGCGCCTTGGCGATGTCGACGATGTACTCGCCGACGTAGCCGTCCTCGGGCGCCGGGCGGCCGTTCGCGGCGGCCTGCAGCGAGGCGGCGAACTTGCCGATCTGCACGCCGGCGTCGTTGAGGTAGTACTCGGTGGTGACGTCGGCGCCGGAGGCCCGCAGCACGCGCGCCATCGAGTCGCCGACGGCGGCCCAGCGGACGCCGCCGATGTGGATCGGGCCGGTCGGGTTGGCGGAGACGAACTCCAGGTTGATCCTCAGGCCCTTGAGGGCCTCGTTGCGGCCGTAGGCCTCGCCCGCCTCGACGACGGTGCGCGCCAGCGCGCCGGCGGTGGCGGTGTCCAGGGTGATGTTCAGGAAGCCCGGACCGGCGATGTCGACCTTGGCGACGCCGGTGATCCCTCGCAGGCGGTCGGCAAGCAGCTCGGCAACGGCTCGCGGCGGCTTGCCGGCCGCCTTGGCGAGCTGGAGGGCCACGTTGGTCGCGTAGTCGCCGTGGTCCCTGTTCTTGGGCCGTTCGACCGTCACGTGCTCGGGCACGGCGACGGCCAGCTCGCCCGCCTCGACGGCGGAGCTCACTGCGGCCTGGATTGCCTGGGAAAGGTCTGCGGGGGTCACGACGCCAAGCGTAGGCGAGACGGGGTGCCCGCCCGCCACCCGGTTTACCGGTTGAGACGCCGGTGCGCCGTGGTTACCGGGTCTCAGCCGCGATCCGTCCGCTCTGTTCGCTCAGGGCGAACTGCGTCGGACGGGCCGGCACGGCGCCCGCCGGACGGCCCGGCGGACTGTTCCGCGAGCCCCATCAGGCGCCGGACCAGGGCCACCAGGTCGGCCGGGTCGAAGGGCTTGCCGAGGTAGCCGTCCACCCCGACCGTCTCCCCCAGGTCGAGGTCCGCCGGGGTGCAGGCGCTCACGATCGCGATCGGCAGCCGGCTGGTGTCCGGGGTCGCGCGCAGCCGGGCCGCCGTCCGCAGGCCGTCCAGCCTCGGCATCACCACGTCCAGCGTCACCACGTCGGGCCGCACCCGGCGGACGACCTCCAGGCACTCGGCGCCGTCGGCGGCGGTCACCACCTCGAAGCCCTCGAGCTCCAGGTTGACCCTGATCAGCTGGCGGATCACCTCGCTGTCGTCCACCACGAGGACCCGCCCGGACACTCCCGACACCTCACCGAGGGTATCGGCGGCCCCGCCGCCCCGTCCGGCCTTTGGGCACTTCCGCCCCCACCCGGCACACGGCCCGATCCGCGGGCCGATCCCCGGGGCGATCCGCCGCCCGATTCGCGGCCCGATCCGCGGGCCGGACGATCTTCGGGGAAACCCGTGCACGGACCACCGCCGGAGCCTGGTACTGTTCTCACGTCGGAAGCGCGAGCGACCGACAGGCCAACAGGCCCCCGTAGCTCAGGGGATAGAGCACCGCCCTCCGGAGGCGGGTGCGTAGGTTCGAATCCTACCGGGGGCACTTCGCAGGAAGTGCAAGTCAGGCCCAGATCAGTGGAGTTGATCCACGGATCTGGGCCTTTGTCGTATGCGGACGCGCGACCGGGTCCGGGCCCGGGTGAAGCCGGGTCCGGACCCGGTGCCTCAGGAGGCGGCCGCCTCGGCCTGGGTGTACAGGTCCGCGATGGTGTGGTCGAAGAGGGCGCTGTACGAGATGTCGTCGGTGTCGCCGCCCTGCTGGTAGCCGCCGATCGCGCCGATCACGTCGCCGGTGGCGGTGTTGATCCACGGGCCGCCGCTGGTGCCGCCCGGGTAGGCCGGGCAGTGGACGACCCGCTGGTAGGCGCTCTGCTGCCCGGTGGTGTTGGTGCACAGGACGGGCGCCTCGGCGTCGGCGGGGTAGCCGTAGAGGCGGACGGTGGCGCCGAACGGCTCGTCGGTGCCCAGCCGGTTGCCGCCGACCACGTCCTCGACGTTGCGGCCGTTGCTGGGGGCGGTCTCCAGGATCGCGAAGTCCTCGTCCTCGTCGCCCTTCTGGGACCAGCCGGCGGTGGTGTGGATCGCGGTCACCCGCCAGGTGCCGTACGGGGCGGAGCCGTCGCGGTAGCCGGGGGCGAAGGTGACGCCGTCGGTGCTGCTGAGGCAGTGCGCGGCGGTCAGCAGCAGGTTGCCGGTGGCGCTGTGCAGCACGCTGGCGGTGCAGAAGTGGTCGCCGGCCGTCGGCGTGCCGCTGAACAGCGCGCCGACCGTCCCGGTCTCGCGGTCGCCGGCCGGCGCCGGGGCGGTGGTGCCGAGCGCGACGTCGGCGGCGGTGGTGGTCGGGGCGGCCGGCGCGGCGGCGGGAGTGGCCGTCGCGGTGGCCGTCGGGTCGGCGGTCGGGGCCGCGGAGGGCGTGGGGGCCGCGACCGGGGCGGGCGGGGCGACCGCCGCCGGGTCGGTGGCCGGGACGGGCACGGCGGCACGGGTGCTGCGGGCCGCCTTCCCGGCGGCCGTCGTGTCGGACAGGTCCAGCCCGTGCGTCCCGGTCAGCACGGCAGCGACCGCCACCGCGGACAGCGCGGTGAACAGGGACGGGGCCAGGAGTCTGCGGCGGCGCGAGCCCTCGCGGCGGTGCTTGCCCATGCCTGTCTCTCCTGCCGGGGCGGTCGGTGGCGTCGTTCGGTGAACGACTATGGCGCCTCAGCCTGGAAAGGGCGTGACCGGCTCCTTGGAGCTCGATGAGAAATACCGTCAGCGCGTCAGCACCGCGTCCAGTTCTGCGGCTCCGACGAAAGCGGTGTGCGTCCCGGCGGCGGTGCAGGCGAAGGCCCCGGCCACCGTACCGGCCCGGGCGCAGTCCAATGGCGGGCGGCCCTGGAACCAGGCGTACAGGAAGCCGGACACGAAGGCGTCCCCGGCGCCGTTGGTGTCCACCACCGGACGGCCCGGGTCGACGGCCGGCAGCCGGCGCGGCGCCGGGTCGTCCCGGGTGAGCAGGTGGCAGCCCCCGGCACCGGCGGTGGCGACGACCACCCGCGCGCGCCCCTCGGCGAGGATCGCGCGCATCACCTCCTCGTGCCGGCCGCGGCAGCCGGCCACCGAGAGGAAGACCAGGTCGGAGCCGAGCGCGTAGTCGCGGTGGTGCGGGTCGGCGCCGTCCCAGTCGTGCAGGTCGGTGGAGGTGGTGCGGCCGAGGCGGTGCAGGTCGCCGTACATGTCCCGGTTGACGCCGGTGATGGACAGGTGGACGTGCCGGCTGCGCTCGGCGTACGGCAGCCAGAAGTCGCGCGGCAGCCGCAGGTCGGCGGGGTGGCGGCCGTCGAAGAAGGAGAACCGGCGGCCGGCCGGGTCCACCAGGTTGACCCCGCGCGGGGTGCCGTACGGGCTCACCAGGTGCGCGAAGTGCAGTCCGTGGCGCGCGTAGTGGGCGCGGACCAGGTCGCCCTGGGGGTCGTCGCCGAGGAAGTCGATGAACGCGGTGCGCAGGCCGAGGTGGTGGGCGCCGAGGGCGACGCCGTTGCCGGTGTGGCCGACGTAGTCCCGCACCGGCTCGACGAACCGCGAGTCGCCGGGCGGGAGTTCCAGCCGCTCGACCCGGACGATGGTGTCCACGCCGCTGCCGCCGACGACGAGCAGGTCGAACTCGGGCGCTGTGGCGCTGGACGGCACGGTCTCGGGCAGCACGGCGGCGCCTCCTTGGTCCCTGGGCAGTGCCCAGGAGTCAAGCAGGCGCCGGAGGTTGACTGCAAGGACTTGCTGCAAATTTCAATCGGCCGGTGGCCGCTCCGGACCCGCCTCGGCCCGGACCTCGGCCCCGGTCTCGACGTTCGCCCGGACGTCGGCCCGGGCCACGGCCCGCGGGCTCGGCCGCCCGTCCACCGCCCGTACGGCGGACGCCGATGCCGCCCCGCCCTCGACGGCGGTGGCCGCGACCGGCGTCGGCCGGTGGTCGATCATCAGCACCGCGACCAGCGCGGCCGCCAGCAGCACGCCCATCGCCACCCAGGTCGCGACCACGTAGCCGTGCACCGCGCCCTGGGCGCGCACCGCCGGGTCGGCGGCGATCCGGGTGGCCAGGAAGCTCGCGGTGGCACTCGCGGCGACCGTGTTCAGCAGCGCGGTGCCGACCGAACCGCCCACCTGCTGCGCCGAGTTGATGGTGGCCGAGGCCGCGCCGGCCTCGTTCGGGGCGACCCCGAGGGTGGCCAGGCTCATGGCCGGCATGAACACCAGGCCCATGCCGAAGCCGATCAGCAGCTCGGCGGGCAGCACCATGCCGGCCCACGGGCTGTCCACCCGCATCTGGGTCAGCCAGGCCATGCCGCCCGCGGCGAGCAGCAGGCCGGGGCCGATCAGGTTCCGGGACGGCACCCTGGTCATCATCCGGGCCGCGAAGCCCGTCGAACTCAGCACGATGGCGACCGTCATGGGCAGGAAGGACAGGCCGGACACGATCGGCGAGAAGTGCTTGATGGCCTGGAGGTAGTAGGTCAGGAACAGGAAGAGGCCGAACATGCCGACCATCGCCAGGCCCACCGAGAGCGCGCCGCCGCCGCGGTTGCGGTCGGCGACGATGTGCAGCGGCAGCAGCGGGTGCGCGGTGCGCCGTTCGACCAGGACGAACGCCGCGAGCAGCGCCACGCCCAGGACCAGCGGGCCGATCACCAGGCCGTCGCCCCAGCCCCTGGTCACGGCCTCGGAGGTGCCGTAGACGATCGCCAGCAGGCCGCCGCAGCCGAGCAGCGCCCCGGGCAGGTCCAGCCGCAGCCGGCGGCCCTTCCCGACGTGGTCGCGCTTCAGCACGTTGAAGGCCGCGAAGGCGGTGACGGCGGCGATCGGCACGTTGACGAACAGGCACCAGCGCCAGTCCAGGTACTCGGTCAGCAGGCCGCCGGCGATGAAGCCGATCGCGGAGCCGCCGCCGGCGATCGCGCCGAAGATGCCGAAGGCCGTACTGCGCTCCCGCGGATCGGAGAAGGTGGTGGAGAGCAGCCCCAGCGCGGAGGGGGCGAGCAGGGCGCCGAACGCGCCCTGGAGGGCGCGGGCGCCGAAGAGCATGGCGGGGCCGACCGCCGCGCCGCCGAGGGCGGAGGCGAGGGCGAAGCCCAGCAGGCCGACGGTGAAGACGCGCTTGCGGCCGAAGAGGTCGCCCAGCCGGCCGCCGAGCAGCAGCAGGCCGCCGAAGGCCAGCGTGTAGGCGGTGATCACCCACTGCCGGTCGGCGTCCGAGATGCCCAGGTCCCGCTGGGCGGACGGCAGTGCGATGTTCACGATGGTGATGTCGAGCACGATCATGAGCTGGGCGGTGGCGATGACGGCCAGCGCCCACCAGCGGCGGCGGTCCGCGTCCTCATGACCGGCGACGGTTCTCGCAGTCACTGGTCGAGCCTTCCGGAGTGGGGCGGAGAGGTCACGCAGTCGCCTTCCAGCCAAACCCCGCTCCGGACGGATGGCAAGGAAAAACCTCACCAAATCAGACCTTCGGAACAAAAGAACCAGGCCCCCGGGACTGCGGACCGAGTCCCGGGGGCCTGGTTCCACGGCTCGCGCCGCGTGGTGGCTCAGAGCGCCGAGAGCTCCTCGACCAGGTCGTCCAGCCCCAGCGAGCCCTGCGAGAGCGCCGCCATGTGCCAGGCCTTGAGGTCGAACTCCTCGCCACGCGCCTCGTGCGCCGCCTTCGCCGCCGCCCGGCCGCGCAGCCAGGCGCGCTCGCCCAGCTTGTAGCCGATCGCCTGGCCGGGCAGGCCCAGGTAGCGGACCAGCTCGCTGTCCAGGAAGTCGGCGGACAGGCCGCAGTACAGGCCGAAGAACTCCCGGGCGTGCTCCGGTGCGACCGGCTCGCCCGGCCGGTACGGGGAGTCCGCCGGGAAGTCCAGGCCCACGTGCATGCCGATGTCGACGATGACCCGCAGCGCGCGCATCATCTGCGCGTTGAGGTAGCCCAGGCGGTGGCCCGGGTCGGTGAGGTAGCCGAGCTCGTCCATCAGGCGCTCGGCGTACAGCGCCCAGCCCTCCAGGTTGGCGCTGACCCCGCCGAGGCTCACCTGGTAGGTGGAGAGCCGGTCGGCGACGTAGTTCCACTGCGCGAGCTGGAGGTGGTGGCCCGGGACGCCCTCGTGGTACCAGGTGGAGACCAGGTCCCAGACCGGGAAGCGGTCCCGGCCGACCAGCGGCAGCCAGGTCCGCCCGGGGCGGCTGAAGTCCAGCGAGGGCGCGGTGTAGTACGGCGCGGCGGCGCTGCCCGCCGGGGCGATCCTCGACTCGACCCGGGTGACCGGCTCGGCCAGGTCGAAGTGGGTGCCCTGGAGGTCCCGGACGGCCTGGTCCATCAGGCCCTGGAGGTACTCCCGGGCGGCCTCGGCGCCCTCGATCGCCGGGCCGTCCGACTCCAGCCAGCGCATCGCCGCGAGCGGACCCGCGCCCGGCAGGACCTTCTCGGCCTCGGTCTCCATCTGCGCCAGCAGGTCGTGGAACTCGCTCCAGGCCCAGGCGTAGGCCTCGTCGAGGTCCAGGTCGGCACCGGTCCAGTAGCGCACCCAGCGGACGTAGCGCTCCCGGCCCGCGGTGTCCGGGGCGCCGGCCGCGGCCGGGCCGTACACGTCGCGCAGCCAGTCCCGCAGCTCCGCCAGCGCCTCGGCGGCGGCCACCGCGTGCTTCGACAGCTCGGGGTGCAGGCCCTCCGGCGCGCCCTGGACGAAGGTGCCGAACCAGGCGCCGGGCACCCGCTCGGCGGCGGGCGCGTCCTCGCCCAGCCACTCGGCGAACTGCCCGAGCACCGTGGCCACCTGGCGCGGGCCGGACAGCAGGCCGCGCTCGACGCCCTCCGTCAACGTGCGCCGGTACTGCGCGAACGCCTCCGGGAGCCGCGCCATCCGGCGGCCGATCACCTGCCACTCGGCCTCGGTGTCGGTGCCCATCAGGGTGAAGGACTCCCGCACGTCGTGCACCGGGGAGCCCAGGTTGCGCAGCGAGCGGAAGTTCTCCCCCGCCTCGTGGACGGCGAGTTCGGCGGTCAGCCGCTCGCGCAGCAGCCGGGCGCAGCGGCGCTCCGCCTCGTCGTCGGCGGCACCGGCCCGCTCGGCCTCGTCGAGCTTCGCCAGGGTGCGGCGGGCGAGGTCGGCGACGGCCTCGGGACCGGCCGGGGAGAGGTCGGGAAGCCGGTCGTCGTCAAGGTTGAGACCGAGGTACACCGCGGTCAGCGGGTCGAGCTCGGCCAGTTCGCGGACGTGGTCGTCGGCGATGCGGCGAGGGGTGGCGCCGTCGGCGGTGATCAGTTCTTCACGCATTCGGACATCATTTCGTGGCGCGGCAGCTTTGCAACCCCTTTGCGAGCCGGGTTCGCCTGCGAAAATCCGTTCGGCGCGACCGGATCCGATCCGTCCGGCGCCCATTACGCTTGGCCGCCATGGAAGCCAGCCCCGCCCCGGCCGCACCCGAGCCGCGCCCGCGCCGCACCGGCTACCGGCGGCTGCCGGTCCAGCAGCGGCGCGAGCAGCTGATCGCGGTCGCCCTGGAGCTGTTCGCCTCCCGGCCGCCCGAGGAGGTGGGCCTGGACGACGTCGCCGAGGCCGCCGGGGCCTCCCGCCCGCTGGTGTACCGCTACTTCGCGGGCGGCAAGCAGCAGTTGTACGAGGCCGCGCTGCGCACCGCGGCGGACGAGCTGAGCAGCCGCTTCGCGGTACGGCTGAGCGGGACGCCGTCCGAGCAGCTGTCGGCGGTGCTGGACGGCTACTTCGCCTTCGTGGCCGAGCACGACGCGGGCTACTCGGCGCTGCTGCGCGGCGGTTCGGTGGTGGAGACGGCCCGCACCTCGGCGATCGTGGACGACGTCCGGCGGGAGGCGCTGCGCCGGACGCTGCGCCACCTGGGCGTGCGGGAGGCCGGGCCGCGGCTGACGCTGCTGGTGCGCTCCTGGATCGCGGTGGTCGAGGGCGCGTCGCTGAGCTGGCTGGACGAGGGGCGCGCGCTGCCGGTGGCGGAGCTGCGCGACTGGCTGGTGGACCAGTTCACGGCGATGGCGGCGGCGACGGCGCTGCACGACCCGCAGACGGCCGAGGTGCTGGCGGGGGTGCTGGCGCTGGAGGGGCCGCGGCCGGAGCGGGCGGAGCGGCTGCGGGCGGTGCTGGGCGGCGGCTCCTAGGCGGCGCGGCCGCACCCGAGCGGTCCCGGCGCCCCTCCCGACCCCCGTGCCAAGGGTCGGGCGGCCCGCGCCGTTACGCCTTGCCGAGCACCTGGCGCTGGCGGCCGAGCCCGTCGACCTCGATCTCGACCACGTCGCCCGGGGCGAGGTACGGCGTGCCGGGGCGGCCCAGGGTGACCCCCGCCGGGGTGCCGGTGATGACCACGTCGCCGGGCTCCAGCACCATGAACCGGCTCGCGTAGCGGACCAGTTCGAGCACCGGGAAGACCATCTCCGCGGTGCTGCCGTGCTGCCGCCGCTCGCCGTTGACCCACAGCCGCAGGGTCAGCGCCTGCGGGTCGGCCACCTCGTCGGGGGTGACCAGCCAGGGCCCGAGCGGGGTGAAGGTCTCCGCCGACTTGCCCTTGTCCCACTGGCCGCCGCGCTCGAACTGGAAGGCCCGCTCGGTGACGTCGTTGGCGATCGTGTACCCGGCGATCACCCCGGCCGCCTCGGCGTGCGAGTCCAGGTAGCGGGCGGTGCGGCCGATCACGACGGCCAGCTCGGCCTCGTAGTCGGTCTTCTCGCCGCCGCGCGGCACCAGCACCTCGTCGTACGGGCCGACCACGGTGGAGCCCGGCTTGAGGAAGATGACCGGCTCGGCCGGGATCGCGGCCCCGGCCTCGGCCGCGTGGTCGCGGTAGTTGAGCCCGATGCCGACCACCTTGCCCGGCCGGGGCACCGGTGCGCCCACCCGCAGGCCGTCGAGGTCCAGCACCGGCAGGACGCCGGCGGCCGCGTCCCGGGCCAGTGCGGCCGGGTCCAGCCCGGCCAGGAAGGCCCCGTCGAGGTCGCGGGTCCGCCCCGAGAGGTCGTACGCGGTGCCGTCCTCGCCCAGGACGACCGGGCGCTCGGCGCCCGCGGGTCCGACGCGCAGGAGCTTCATCGATCCGTCACCAGCCTTTCGTCGCAGCTCACCGGGGCGGCCCGGAGGCCGCTCCCGAGTCCGGCAACGAGGTATACCAACGCGCCGGGGCGGCGGGCCAGACCGTCCCGATGGGCGAAATCCTCCCGGTTGGCGCTCCGGCCGCCGCCCCGGCTCGGCGGCCCGCACGGTTGACACCCCGGGGGCCGACCGTGCGGAGGCGGCTCAGCCGTCCTGCGCGCCGCCGCCGAGCAGCGCCGCCAGGGCGACGGCCCGCGGCCGGCCCGGGCCGAGCCGGGCGGCCTCCCGCTGCCAGTGCGCGAGGTCGCGCCGGGCGTCCGCCCGGGCCTCCGGGGTGGCGCCGGGCATCTGGGCCAGTTCGTCCAGCAGGGCGGCGGCCGCGCCCGGGCTGCCGTCCCGGGCCAGCCAGAGGGCCAGGTCGTGGCAGGTGCGCAGGGTGCGCGGGTCCTCCGGGCCGCAGATCCGGGCGAAGTCGGGGACGAGCGCGGTGAGGATCTCCACCGCCTCCGCGGCCTCGCCGGCCTCCCCGTGCCGCCAGGCCCGGTCGGCCCGCCGGCGCAGCTGCTCCGGGCTGGGGTCGTCCGGGCGCAGCATCCCGGGCCGGATGGCGCGCAGCCGCTCCAGCACCTCGGCGGCGCCGGCCGGCCGTTGTCCGGGCCGCTTGGCGAGCAGTTCGGCGACCAGCCCGGCCAGGGCCGGGTCCTTGCCGCGCACCCGGGGCGGGACCTCCTCCAGGTGCTTGTACATGTACTCGGCGGCCGAGGCGGCGCGGAACGGGCGGGTGCCGGTGCAGACCTCGTACAGCATGATGCCGAGCGCGTAGAGGTCGGCCCGGCCGTCCACCGGGCCGCCGGACCAGCACTCGGGCGCCAGGTACGGGACGGTGCCGACCACGTTGCCGGTGGAGGTGAGCCGGACGGTCTGGGTGACCAGTCGGGCGATGCCGAAGTCCAGGACCTTGGCCCGCTCCCCGTCCTCCACGATCATCACGTTCTCGGGCTTGATGTCCCGGTGGACGATCCCCGAGCGGTGCGCGGCGTCCAGCGCCTTGCACACGTGCCGCATCCAGCGCAGCCCCTGCTTGTGGTCCGGCCGGCCGTCCTTGAGCACCTCGGACAGCGCCCGGCCGCGGACCAGCTCCATCACCAGGTACGGGATCTTCCCGGAGCCGGACTCCGTCCACCCGTAGTCGTACACGGTGACGATGTGCGGGTTGTTGAGGCCGCCGGCCGTCCGGGCCTCGCGGACGAACCGGCTGACCGCCTCCCGGTCGGTGGCGTGCTCGGCGAGCAGCACCTTGACCGCGACCGGCCGGTCGATGGTCGTGTCGGTCGCCCGCCAGACCACGCCGAAGCCGCCCCGGCCCAGCTCCTGCTCCAGCCGGAAGCGGCCGCCGAGCACCTCGCCCTTCTCCATTCCCTCCCCCAACCCGACCGCGCCCGCTCGGCGTTCGCCGCCGGAGGGGTCGGAGGGGTCACCATAGCGGCGGGCGGGGACGAACGGGTGAACGAGCCGGGCCCACTTCCGGCAGCTACGGCTTGGGCAGCCCGGGCGGGTTGATCTCGGAGCTCTTCACGGCCTCGTTGTCCAGGCCCCAGCGCTTGAGCACCTGCCCGTACGTGCCGTTCCTGATCACCTCGTCGATCGCCCCGTTCAACGCCTTGACCAGGCCGTTGTCCTTCCGGGTGGTCGCCGCGATCTTGCCGAGGACGTCCGCGCCGCCGCCCGAGTAGGTGCCGACGACCTCGGTCTCGCCGGTCTGCACGGCGTGGAAGGCCAGGCTGGGGTTGGGGCCGGTGTAGACCTCGATCCGGCCGGAGGAGAGCGCCAGGTAGTACTCGGTGCCCTGGAAGTACTTGATGTCGATCGGCTTGAGGCCGTTCCTGATGTTCTCCTCGCTCCAGGAGACCAGCAGCTTCTCCTGGTTGGTGCCGGTGGCGACGCCGACCGTCTTGCCCGCGAGGTCCCTGGGGCCGGTGACCTTGAGGCCGCCGCCCTTCTTCGCCTCGAAGCCCAGGACGTCCAGCCGGTAGGTGGCGAAGTCGTACTTCTCCTTGCGCGCCTCGGTGACGGTGATGTTGGACAGGCCCACGTCGTACTTGCCGCTGTCCAGGCCGACGAAGATGTTCTCCCAGGAGACCGGGTTGAACTCGACCTTGAGGCCGAGCACGTTGCCGATCAGGAGGGCGAGGTCCGGTTCGACGCCGATGATCGTCTTGTCGTCGTTGGCGTAGAAGTCCAGCGGCGGGGTGGAGCCGATGGAGTCGACGACGCTCAGCGCCCCCTTCCGTCTGATCTCCTCCGGGACCAGCGCGGCGATCGCGTCGACCTTGGGCGTGGTGACCCGTTCCTGGTTCGGCGACAGGTTCACCACCGTGCCGTCCGGCGCGGTGCTGCCCTTGGCCGGGGCGAGCTCCCCCGCCGCGCCCGTGGCGCCGCTGCCGCAGCCGGCCAGGACGAGGGCTGCGGTGAGCGCGGCGGCGGTCACGAGGGCGCGACGGGGTAGGGACATGGCGGAACTCCTGCTCGGTGAAGGGGGGTTGGGGAAGGGGAAGGTCAGAGGACCTTGGCCAGGAAGGCCCGGGTGCGCTCGTGCCGCGGCCGGTCCAGGACCTCGGCGGGCGGGCCCTGCTCGACCACCACGCCGCCGTCCATGAAGACCACGGTGTCGGCGACCTCGCGGGCGAAGCCGATCTCGTGGGTGACCACGATCATCGTGGTGCCGCTGCGGGCCAGGTCCTTGATGACGTCCAGCACCTCGCCGACCAGCTCCGGGTCGAGCGCCGAGGTCGGCTCGTCGAACAGCAGCACCTTCGGCTCCAGCGCCAGCGCCCGGGCGATCGCCACCCGCTGCTGCTGCCCGCCGGACAGCTGCCGGGGGTAGGCGGCGGCCTTGTCGGCCAGCCCGACCCGCTCCAGCAGCGCCAGCGCCGTCGCCCTGGCCTCGGCCCGGGGGCGGCGCAGCGCGGAGACCGGCGCCTCGACCAGGTTCTCCAGCACGGTGAGGTGCGGGAACAGGTTGAAGTTCTGGAACACGAAGCCGATGCCGGTGCGCTGGCGCAGCACCTCGCGCTCCTTGAGCTCGTACAGCCGGTCGCCGGAGCGGCGGTAGCCGATCAGCTCGCCGTCGATGGCGACGTGGCCGCGGTCCAGCTTCTCCAGGTGGTTGATCGCGCGCAGCAGGGTGGACTTGCCGGAGCCGGACGGGCCGAGCACCACGGTCACCGAGCCGGCCGGGACGTCCAGGTCGACCCCGCGCAGCACCTCCAGCCGGCCGAAGCTCTTGTGCAGGCCGCGGACCTGCACCATCGGGGCGGCCGGGCTCGGGGCGGCCGGGCTCGGCTCGGGCTTCGTCAGGGTGGTCACGACTGTCCTCCGGGGGTACGGGCGGCGGCGGGCCGGGTGCGGTCCGGCAGGCTCCGGGCGAGGGCCCGGACGCGCTGCCACGGGGTGGGCGGCGGGGTGCGCTGGGCGCCGCGGGCGAAGTGGCGCTCGACGTAGTACTGGCCGACCGAGAGCACGGTGGTCAGCAGCACGTACCAGACGGTGGCGACCATCAGCAGCGGCACCACCCGGCCGGTGCGGCCGTAGACCACCTGGGCCTGGTAGAAGAGCTCGCCGATGGCCATCACGTAGACCACCGAGGTGCCCTTGAGCAGCGAGATCACCTCGTTGGCGGCGGCCGGCAGGATGCCGCGCATGGCCTGCGGCAGCACGATCCGCCGGCCCTGCCGCCAGCGCGGGATGCCGAGCGCGGCGGCGGCCTCGCGCTGGCCGGCGTCCACCGCGATGATGCCGCCGCGGATGATCTCGGCGGCGAACGCGGCCTGGTGCAGCCCGAGGCCGAGCACCGCCGCGCCGAGCGCGCTGAGCACCCCGACCGTCTCGACCTCGCCGAAGGTCGGGCCGAACGGGATGCCGATCCCGAACCGCTTGTACAGGTAGGAGAGGTTGAACCAGAACACCAGCTGGACGATCAGCGGGATCGAGCGGAACACCCACACGTAGGCCCAGGCGATGGAGCGCAGGATCGCGCTGCGGGACAGCCGCATCGCGGCCACCACGGTGCCCAGCAGGAAGCCCAGCACCGTGCCGTAGGCGGTGAGTTCGAGGGTCCGTCCGATCGCCCGGAGGATGGTGTCGGCGGTGAAGTAGAGCCGGAAGGTGGCCCAGTCCCAGCCGGGGTTGGTGGCCAGGCCGTGGGCGAACTGGGCGAGCACGACCAGCGCGGCGATCCCGGCGGCCCAGCGCCAGGGGTGCCGGGCGGGGACGGTGCGCAGGCCGGCCAGCCGGTCGAGGTCGAGGGCGGCGGCCGGGGCCGGCCGGCTGGGCGGGGCCGCGCTGGTCCCGGTGGTGGCGGTGGTCATCGGGGGTCTCCTTCGCTCGGGCCGGCGCTCAGGCGTGCTCGGGCGGGCTGATCTGCGACTCCTTGATCGCCGACTCGGCGACCCCCCACTTGCGCAGGATCCGCTCGTACGTCCCGTCCTTGATCAGCTGGTTGACCGCCGCCTGGAGGGCCGGGGCGAGCTTCGAGCCCTTCTTCAGGGCGAAGCCGACGTCGAGGCGGTGGAACTCGTTGAGGAAGCGGGTCCCGGAGGCCTCCTGCGCGACCTGGTGGCGCAGGCCGTTGATGGTGGACATCTCGATGTCCACCCGGCCCTGCTGGAGGCTGGTCAGCAGGGCGCCGCTCTCGCTGAACGCCTTGACCTCGTACGGCTTCTTCCCGGCGTCGGTGCAGACGCTCTTCCGGCTGTTGAGGGTGGTCTCGAAGGTGGTGCCGGCGCCGGTGCCGATGGTCAGTCCGCACAGCTGGACCAGGTCGGTGACCGGCTGGATCGCGGTGTTGTCCTTCTTCACCGCGAAGCCCTGGCCGTCGTCGATGTAGGTGACGAAGTCGATGGTCTTCAGCCGGGCCGCGGTGACCCCGAAGTTGCCGGTGCCGACGTCGTACTTCCCGCTGTCCAGGGCGGGCAGGATGGTCTCGAAGGCGGCCTGCTCGCGCTGCACGGTCAGGCCGAGCAGCCTGGCCACCGCGTCGGTGAAGTCCACGTCGATCCCGGCGGGCCTCCGGTCGGCCTGGTCGGTGTAGAAGGCGCTGGGCGGCGTGCCGAAGGACGAGCCGAACCTGATCGTGCCGGCGGCGCGGACGTCCTCGGGCAGCAGCGCGGCGGCGGCCTGCGAGGTCCTGAGGCCGGAGACGAGGTCCTCGGTGGCGGCGGCGGACGGACCGCCCGCCGCCGCGCCCGCGATCTTCGGGTCCGAGCCGCAGGCGGCCAGGGCCAGGACCGGCAGCAGGGCGGCGGTCGCGAGCAGGCGGCGGCGGACGGTGCTGGTTCTCACGGGGGGCCTTTCAGGGAGTGTGGGCCAGAACGGGCGACTGCGGTCCGAGGACCGGCAGCCGCTTCTCGAAGGGGAGCGGGCCGATGGTCAGCGGATCGGCCGAGACGTCGAACAGCGGGGTGTAGCCGGCCGCCAGGTAGAGGTTCCTGGCCTCGGGCTGGCGCGGCCCGGTGGTGAGGTAGAACCGGCTGTAGCCGGCCGCGACGGCCGTCCGCTCCAGCTCGGCCAGCACCCGGCGGGCCAGGCCCCGGCGGCGGTGCGCGGAGTGCGTCCACATCCGCTTCACCTCGGCGGTGCGCTCGTCGTAGCGCTTGTACGCGCCGCCGGCCACCGGTTCGCCGTCCTCCAGCAGGAGCAGCAGCACGCCGTGCGGCTCGGCGAAGGCCTCGCCCGGGTAGCGGGTCATCTCCTGGTGCGCCTCGGGGCCGTACCGGGTGACGTACTCGTGGGTGAGCTCGCGCAGCAGCGGTTCGACCAGGGGGTCGTCGACGGACGCCTTGCGGAACTCCCACCCGCCGGCCGCGCTCACGCCTGCGCCGCGATCAGCTGGTGGCGGTCGCGCTCGGCGCGCTCGGCCCGGGCGGCCCCGGCCTTGGCGGCGTCCCGCTTGGCGACCTCCTCGCGGACGATCGGGATGACGTACCGGCCGAAGTCGATCGCGTCGTCCAGCAGGTGGTAGCCGCGCGCGGAGAGGATGTCCACACCGAGGTCGTAGTAGTCGAGCAGCGCCTGGGCGACCGTCTCCGGGGTGCCGACCAGCGCGTTGGAGTTGCCCGCCCCGCCGGTGGCCGCGGCGGTCGGGGTCCACAGCGCGCGGTCGTAGCGCTCGCCGGCCTCGGCGATCTCGATCAGCCGCCGGGAGCCGGTGTTCTCGGGTGTCACGGCCTCGGGGGTGGTCCCCGGCCGGTCGGCGCCCCGGCGGGCCCGGATCGCGGCCACCGTCCGGTGCGCCTTCTCCCAGGCCAGCGCCTCGGTCGGCGCGATGATCGGCCGGAACGCCACCTGGATCCGCGGCACGTCGGTGCGCCCGGCGGCCCGGGCCGCCTCCCGCACCCGCTCGATCTGCTCGGCGGTGCGGGCCAGCGGCTCGCCCCACAGGCAGTAGACGTCCGCCTCGGCGCCGCCGGCCGCGTAGGCCGCGTCCGAGGAGCCGCCGAAGGAGACCCCGGGGCGCGGCTGCTGCACGGGGAAGACGTCCGAGACGAAGTCGTTGAAGCGGTAGTGCGGGCCCTCGTGGTCGAAGGGCTCCCGGCTGGTCCAGGCCTTCTTGACGATGCCGATGTACTCGCGGGTGCGCTCGTAGCGCTGGTCCTTGGTCAGGAAGTCGCCCTCGCGCTGCTGCTCGTGGTCGTTGCCGCCGGTGATGAAGTGGACGGTCAGCCGGCCGTCGCTGATCCGGTCGAGCGTCGCGAAGGTCTTGGCCGCGAAGGTCGGGTAGGAGACGTTCGGCCGGTGCGCCAGCAGGATCTGGAGGCGGTCCAGGTGCGAGGCGAGGAAGGCCGCCGCGGCCGCCGGCTCGGGGGCGCCGGCCCCGTACGCGAAGAGCACCCGGTCCCAGCCGTGGTCCTCGTGCGCCCGGGCCAGCCGCAGGGTGTAGTCGCGGTCGAAGGCGGCGGTGGTGCGGGCGGTGGTCTCCGAACCGTCGCCGGTGGCGGCGATTCCGAGGAATTCGACGGGCATGGCGGAACCTTTCGGGGTGGGTGGAGGTCCGGTGGACCGCGGGTGGGCGGCACCGGAGGCGGCCGCGGCGGGGCGGCCGTCGGGCGGGTGACGGTGGGAGGGGTGCGGGAGCGGAGGTGCCGGACGACGGGAGGGCCGGAGCGCGGGAGGGCCGGAGCGCAGTGCGGGGTCATCGGCGGCAGCGGGGGCCTGACGCGTCGCCGGTCGTCGACGACGGATCCGGCCGCGACGGGGCGGTCCGAGGGAGGGCTCTCCCCGCCGGGGGATCAGGCCGGACGGGCGGCCCGCTGCCGGGTCAGCCGCGACACGCCGCGGACCACACCCGACCGAAGTCGATGTGGTCGCGGGTGACCAGGGGCTGCTCGGCGTACATGGCCCCAAGTTGAACAGTCGGCCGATCGGTACGTCAACCATCCATCATTGCCGCACTGTTGCGATCTCCTGTCGGTTTTTCGACGCGCTTCGACGAAGCCGTCCGGCACCCCCGACCACCCTTGACAGCCGTCGATCGCGCGTGCGTACGATCGACGCGGAGTGCAGTGCCACGCGCCGGCCGTGTTGAGGGACACGGGCCGCCGCCCCCGTACGTGACCACCGCCGTACCTCTCCCCGCCCGCACTCCGCCCAGGAGCCGCCGCCATGGCCACCCCGCAGGACGTCCTGCCCGCCCCCGCCCTCCTCGACCGCCCCGACGCGCCGCCCGCCCCCGAGGCCCGGATCGTCGCCCGCCGCAAGCCCGGCCAGTGGGCCGCGGCCGCCGTCGCCCTGCTGCTGGCCGCGATGGCGGTCAACTCGGTGGTCCGCAACAAGGCCTTCCAGTGGAGCGTGGTCGCCGACTGGTTCACCGCCCGCTCCGTGCTCGACGGCCTCGCCCTGACCCTCTGGCTGACCGCCGCCACCCTCGCCCTCGGCTTCGTGCTCGGCACCGTCCTCGCCACCATGCGGCTGTCCGACAACCCCGTCCTGCGCACGCTCAGTTGGGGCTACATCTGGGTGTTCCGCTCCACCCCGCCACTGGTGCAGCTGCTGTTCTTCTTCAACATCGGCGCGCTCTACCCGACCCTCGGCCTGGGCATCCCGTTCGGCCCCGAGTTCGTCACGGTCAAGACCGTCAACCTGATGGGCCCCACCCTCACCGCCGTCATCGGCCTCACCCTGCTGGAGACCGCGTACGCCGCCGAGGTGATCCGCGGCGGCATCCTCTCCGTCGACCGCGGCCAGCTGGAGGCGGCGGCCGCGCTCGGGCTCGGCCGGTGGCGGGTGCTGCGCCGGATCGTGGTGCCGCAGGCGATGCGGGCGATCGTGCCGACCGCCGGGAACATGCTGATCGGCGCGCTCAAGGGCACCAGCATCGTCAGCGTGCTGGCCGTCTCCGACCTGCTCTACTCGGTGCAGCTGGTCTACCTCCAGTCGTACCAGGTCATCCCGATGCTGATGGTCGCCACCATCTGGTACCTGGTGGTCACCACCCTGCTGTCCATCGGGCAGTACTACGTGGAGCGCCGCTTCGCCCGGGGCGCCACCCGCGACGGCCTGCCGCCCACGCCGCTGCAGCGGGCCCGCGCGGCCCTCGTCAAGGTGGTGCGGGCATGACGGAGCTCGTCATCGTCGGCGCCGGCCCGCGCGGCACCGGGCTGCTGGAGCGGATCGCCGCCAACGCCGCCGAACTCCTGCCCGCCGACCGGCCGTTGGCGATCCACCTGGTCGACCCGTACCCGCCGGGCGCGGGCCGGATCTGGCGCCACGACCAGTCCCCGCTGCTGCGGATGAACTCGATGGCCGAGGACGTCACCATGTTCACCGACGAGCGCTCCACCCTCGACGGACCGGTCCGCCCCGGCCCCTCGCTCGCCGAATGGGCGCCCCGGCAGGAGGAGTTCGCGCCCTACCGGGAGGTCGCCGACCCGGCCGTCCGGGCCGAGCTGCGCACCCTCGCCCCCACCGACTTCCCCACCCGCCGGGCCCAGAGCGCCTACCTGGACTGGGTGTTCCGCCGCGCCGTCGCCGAACTGCCGGCGCACGTGACGGTCACCGTCCACCGCGACACCGTCCACCGGATCGAGGGCCCGGCCGACGGCCCGCAGACCGTCCGCCTCGGCGACCGGACCCTCGCCGCCGACCACGTCGTGCTCACCCTCGGCCACCTCGACTCCGTCCCGCACCCGCGCTACGCCGCCGACGCCCGGTTCGCCGCCCGGCACGGCCGCTTCCACCTCCCGCCCGCCTACTCCGCCGACGCGGCCGACGACCTGGCCGCCCTCGCCCCCGGCGAACACGTGGTGCTGCGCGGCCTCGGCCTCGCCTCGGTGGACCTGGTCGCCCTGCTCACCGAGGGCCGCGGCGGCCGCTTCGAGCCCACCGGGAACGGGCCCGCGCTGCGCTACCTCCCCTCCGGCCGCGAGCCGGTGCTCCACCTCGGCTCCCGGCGCGGCGTCCCGTACCACTCCAAGACCGGCTACCGGCTCCAGGGGCCGCCCGCCCCGCTCCCCCGGTACTTCGACGAGGCCGCCGTGGACGCCGTGCTCGCCACCGGCGGACAGCTCGAACTGCGGCGCGACTTCTGGCCGTTGATGGCCAAGGAGATCGCCTTCGGGCACTACCACGAGCTGTTCCACGCCCACCCCGGGCGCACCGCCCTGCCCTGGCCGGAGTTCCTCGCCCGCTACGACCGGCACGCCTGGTACTCCCCCGAACTCGCCGCCCTGGTCGCCGAGGCCGTCCCCGACCCGGCCGACCGGATCGACTTCGAACGGCTCGACCACCCGCTGGCCGGGCTCGAACTCGGCACCGACGAGGAGCTCCAGGCACACCTGCGCGGGTACGTCACCGCCGACGCCGACCGCCGCGCCGACCCCGCGCACAGCGCCGACCTCGGCGCCTTCCTCGCCCTGCTCTCGCTGTTCGGCCGGCTCCCCCGGGTCGTCGCCAGCGGCCGGCTCACCGCCCGCTCCCTCGCCGAGGAGGTGGACGAGTGGTTCTTCGGCTACTTCAGCTTCCTCGCCTCCGGCCCGCCCGGGTTCCGGCTGCGCCAGCTGCTCGCCCTCTCCGAGGCCGGGGTGGTGCGCTTCCTCGGCGCGGACGTACGGATCGAACGGGACGAGGCGAGCGGCACCTGGCGGGCCTCCGGCGCCACCGTGCCCGGCCACCACGTCACCGCGACGGCCCTGGTCGAGGCGTACCTGCCCAAGCACGCGCTGGCCCGCACCCTGGACCCGGTGCTCGGCGAACTGCACCGCACCGGACGGATCGTCGAGGAAGTGGTCACCGACCCGGACTACACCCATCGCTCCGGCCTGGTCACCATCGCCGCCGCCGACAGCCGGCTGCTGGACCCGGCCCTCGGCGGCGCCCCGCACCCGCGCCGCACCGCCCTCGGCCCGCACACCAGCCTGCGCGCGGCCGCCGCCTTCGCCCGCCCCCGCACCGACGCCCCCGGCTTCCGGCAGAACGACGCCGCCGCCCGCGCCCTGCTCCGGGCCCTGGCCGCGCTCCCGGCGGCCGCCCCGGCGCTGGCGGCGTGCGCACGGTGACGGCGGTATCGGCCTGAGCACCGCGGCGACGGCACCGGCGTGGCCTGGGCGCCGTGGCGGCGGCGCTCAGGCCCCGAAGATCTCCTCCACCAGGTCCTCGTCCGAGACGTGGTCCGGCGCGTCGAACACCACGTCCGCGACGCCCTTCAGGCCGATCCCCCGGTCCAGCGCGTCCATGCAGGCCCGGGCCTGCTCGTCGGTGGCGAAGTCCCACACCCGCAGCCGCCGCACCAGCACCAGCGCCTCCATCGGGCTCATCCGCGGCGTCCGGCGGCGCGGCCCCGGCCCCTTGCGGCCGGCCTCGGCCAGCTGCCGCTGGTACCCGGCCAGGTCCTGCCAGGCCTGCACGGTGCTCGGGTGCTGCTCGCCCAGCACCCGGGCGAGGTCCGGCAGCAGCCCGTGCAGCTGGATCACCGCGCCCTGCGGGTCGCCCCGGTTGGCCTGGTGCAGCGCGAGGTCGTGCCGGGCCTTCAGGACCCGGGGGTCGTACGGGCCCCAGGCGGCGTGCAGGTCGGGCAGCAGCTCGTGCATCAGCCGGATCGTGGTGATCGGCGCACCGCTCTCGCCGACGCACCAGACCAGGTGGTAGCGGGCGCCGAGGGTGTCCGGGTCGAGCGGGCCGAGCGCCGAGCGCATGTCGCCCACCAGGGCGGTCAGCAGCCGGATCGCGCCGTTCAGGTCCCCGGTCCGGCTGAGGTACCACGCGAAGTCCCGCCAGGTGCACAGGGTGTCCCGGTCGCTCGCGCCGAGCACGGTCACGCACTCCTGGGCGACGGTCTGCAGGAGCATCGCCGACTCGCCGGCCGTCGCCGCCCGGTACGCGGCCGACCGGCGCTCGCGCAGCCCGGCCCGTACGGCCTCGGAGGGCGGCGCGGCCGTCACCGGCGGCGTGGTCAGCGGCGGCAGCACCGACGGGACGGCGGGCGGCGCGGCGGGAACGGGAACGGGAACGGCAGGCGGGGGAACGGCGGGCGCGGGGACGACCGGCGGGGCGCTCGGCGGAGGCGGCACCACCGGCGTCGGACGCTCCACCGGCGCCGGCCGCTCCACCACCGTCGGTGCCGGCGCCGGCGCACCCGCCCGGCCGCCCGCCCACCCGGCCAGCTCGGCGAGCCGCCGCTCGACCGTACGGGCGTCGGCCGGCCGGTCCGCCGGGTCCTTCGCCAGCAGCTCCGCGACCAGCCCGGCCACCTGCGGCGGCAGCCCGAACTGCGCCGGGTCCAGCGGCGCGGGCACCTCGTTGAGGTGCTGGTACATCAGCACCGGCGTCGAGTCCCCGCCGAACGGCCGTGCCCCGGTGAAGAGTTCGACCAGGACGCAGCCCAGCGCGTACAGGTCGGCCCGCCCGTCCACCCGGCCGCCGGTCCACCGCTCGGGCGCCATGTACGCCGGGCTGCCGACGATCGTCCCGGTGGTGGTCAGCCCGCCCGCGCCGGTGTCCAGCTGGGCGATGCCGAAGTCCAGCACCTTCAGGTGCCCGGCGTCGGTGATCATCACGTTGTCCGGCTTGATGTCCCGGTGCACCATGCCCGCGTCGTGCGCGGCCGCCAGCGCGCCGCTGATCTGCCGCCCCCAGCGCAGGCTGAGCCCGGGCTCGGGCACCCCCGCCTCCAGCACCTCGGTGAGGGTGCGGCCGGTGAGCAGCTCCATCACCAGGTAGGTGACCTCCTCGCCGCCGAGCTCGCACTGCCCGAGGTCGTGCACCGTGACGATGTGCGGGTGCGAGAGGTTGCCGGCCGCGCCGGCCTCCCGGACGAACCGCAGCGCGGCCTTCGCCCGGTCGCCGCCGTGGTGCCCGATGACCTTGACCGCCACCGGCCGCCCCATCCGGGTGTCCTCGGCCCGCCACACCACCCCGAACCCGCCCTGCCCGAGCTTCTCCACCAGCTCGTACCGGCCGTCCAGGACGTCCCCGACTCGCACGCGCGCTCCCCTCCCGCCATGACGCCCAGACTCTACCGACGCCGGCCGCCGCCCTTCGCCCCGCCGTCGCCCCTCCCCGCCCGCCCCTCCCCCGGCCCCCGGCCAGGTGGAAGGATGGAATCGAACCCCCGCACGAAGGCGGCGGTACGCACCAGCAGAGCCCGAGGAGAGCGGCCATGGCCAAGCAGGCCCCGCAGAGCGACCCGGCGCAGGACGCCCCCGAGGTGTCCGCGCCCCAGCACGCCGCCGCCGGGCTGCCCGCCGTCGGCCACAGCCTGCGGATGGCCGCCGAGCAGATGGGCGCCCGCCGCACCCTGGCCACCCTGCTCAAGGTCAACCAGCAGGACGGCTTCGACTGCCCCGGCTGCGCCTGGCCGGAGCCGGACAAGCCGCACACCGCCGAGTTCTGCGAGAACGGCGCCAAGGCCGTCGCCGAGGAGGCCACCGAGCGCCGCGTCCGCGCCGAGTTCTTCGCCGCCCACCCGGTCGCCGACCTGGCCGAGCGCTCCGGCTACTGGCTGGGCCAACAGGGCCGGCTCACCCAGCCGATGCTGCTGGACGAGGGCGCCACCCACTACACGCCGGTCTCCTGGGACGACGCCTTCGCGCTCGTCGCCGAGGAGCTGAAGGCCCTGGACACCCCGGACGGCGCCGCCTTCTACACCTCCGGCCGGACCAGCAACGAGGCCGCCTTCGCGTACCAGCTGTTCGCCCGCCGGCTCGGCACCAACAACCTGCCGGACTGCTCCAACATGTGCCACGAGTCCTCCGGCTCGGCGCTCACCGAGACGCTCGGCGTCGGCAAGGGCAGCGTCAGCCTGAAGGACCTCTACCAGGCCGACCTGATCATCGTGGCCGGCCAGAACCCGGGCACCAACCACCCCCGGATGCTCTCCGCGCTGGAGCGCGCCAAGCGGGCGGGCGCCACGATCGTCAGCGTCAACCCGCTGCCGGAGGCCGGCCTGGAGCGGTTCAAGAACCCGCAGCACGCGCGCGGCCTGGTCGGCCACGGCACCAAGCTGACCGACCTCTTCCTGCAGATCCGCCTCGGCGGGGACCTCGCGCTGTTCCGCGCGCTGAACCGGATCGTCCTGGAGCAGGACGGCGTCGACCGCGACTTCGTCGCCGAACACTGCTACGGCTTCGAGGAGTTCGAGGCCCAGGCGCGGCGGACCGACCGCGCCGAGGTGCTCGCCGCGACCGGCCTGCCCTGGGAGCAGATCGAGGAGCTCGGCCGGCTGGTGCTGAAGTCCGAGAAGATCATCGTCTGCTGGGCGATGGGCCTCACCCAGCACAAGCACGCCGTGCCGACCATCCGCGAGGTGGTCAACTTCCTGCTGCTGCGCGGCAACGTCGGCCGCCCCGGGGCCGGGGTCTGCCCGGTGCGCGGGCACAGCAACGTCCAGGGCGACCGGACGATGGGCATCTTCGAGCGCCCCGGCGACGCCTTCCTGGACGCCCTGGGCCGGGAGTTCGGCTTCGAGCCGCCGCGCGAGCACGGCCTCGACTCGGTGGACACCATCCGCGCCATGCGCGACGGCCGGATCGGGGTCTTCTTCGCGATGGGCGGCAACTTCGTCGCGGCCACCCCGGACACCGAGGTCACCGAGGCCGCGATGCGCAACTGCCGGCTGACCGTCCACGTCTCCACCAAGCTCAACCGCTCGCACGTGGTCACCGGCGCCCGCGCCCTGATCCTGCCCACCCTCGGCCGCACCGACCGGGACGTCAGCGCACGCGGCGCCCAGTTCGTCAGCGTCGAGGACTCGATGGGCCAGGTGCACGCCTCGCGCGGCGGCCTGCGCCCGCCGGCCCCCGGCCTGCTCTCCGAGACCGCGATCGTCTGCCGGCTGGCCCGCACCGTGCTCGGGCCGCGGGACACCGTGCCGTGGGAGGACTTCGCCACCGACTACGACACCCTGCGGGACCGGATCTCCCGCGTCGTCCCGGGCTTCGAGGACTTCAACGAGAAGGTCCGCCGCCCCGGCGGCTTCACCCTGCCGCACGGCCCCCGGGACACCCGCACCTTCCCGACCGCGACCGGGAAGGCCAACTTCTCCGTCAACCCGCTGACCGCCCCCGAGGTCCCGCCGGGCCGGCTGCTGCTCCAGACCCTGCGCTCGCACGACCAGTACAACACCACGATCTACGGCCTCGACGACCGCTACCGCGGCATCAAGGGCGGCCGCCGGGTGGTCCTGGTCAACCCCGCGGACGCCGAGGAGCTGGGGCTGACCGACGGCGGGTACGTCGACCTGGTCGGCGAGTGGAGCGACGGCGTGGAGCGCCGCGCCCCGCACTTCCGGGTCGTCCACTACCCCGTCGCCCGCGGCGGCGCGGCGGCCTACTACCCCGAGACCAACGTGCTGGTGCCGCTGGACTCCACCGCCGACATCAGCAACACCCCGACCTCCAAGGCGGTCGTGATCCGCTTCGCCCCCGACAGCGGCGCCTAGCCGTCCCGGACAGCACGGAGGCCGCCCCACGTCCGGTGACGTGGGGCGGCCTCCTCGTTGCCTGTCCGGCGCGTCAGTGCGTCGGGGTGCCCAGCGGCAGCGTCGCCGTCGCACTGCCCGCGGCCGTGGCGGTCGCCGAACCGGTGCCGCTCGGGCTCCCCGTCGGGGTGCCCGTCCCGGTCGGGGTGGGCGTGCCGGTCCCGCTCGGGGTGCCCGGCCCGGTCGGCGTCCCGGTCGGGGTCGTGGTCGGGGTCGTGGTCGGCGTGCCGCCCGACGGCGTCCCCGGGTCGGTCGGCGTACCGGTCCCGCCCGGCGTGCTCGGCGTGCCCGGGTCGGTCGGCGTGCCCGGCACGGCCGGCGGCGTCACCGTGCCGCCCGTGGCCGGCGGGGCCGGCACCTGGTTGGCCGGGCTCGGCGCGATCGGCGTCACGGAGTCCCAGTTCGCCGGGAGGTCGGGCACCTTCCAGGCGCCGCCGGCCTCGTCCGCCGCACCGGTCGGGTCCGGCCGGACGGCGCCGAGGATCGGCATCGAGCCGATCGGCGAGATCTTGATGAACGCCCCGGGCCGCGGCGCCTGCACGATCAGCCCGCCACCGATGTACATCCCGATGTGCGAGGCGTCCTGGAAGTACACCACCAGGTCGCCGGGCCGCAGCTGGTTGAGCGCCACGTGCGGCAGCTGCGCCCACTGCTCCTGGCTGGTGCGCGGGATCGGCCGGCCGGCGTGCAGCCAGGCCTGCGAGGTGAGGCCCGAGCAGTCGTAGGCGTCCGGGCCGGTGCCGCCCCACAGGTACGGCTTGCCCACCTGCGCCAGCGCGAAGGCGATGGCCCCGCGCCCCTGCTGGGAGGGCGTGCGCTCGCCCTTGCCGAGCGCCCCGGAGGCGAGGAACGCGAGCTGCGCCTCGTCCGCCTTGGCCTTCTCCAGCTGCTCCAGCTCGGCCCGCTGGGCGCCGGTCAGGGTGGCGACCGTCTGCTCGACGGCGGCCAGGTCGGAGGCGGCCTTGGCCTTGGCCGCGTCCTGCTGGGCGACCAGCGCCTGGGAGGTCTTCAGCGCCTCCTCAGTCTGCTTCTTCAGCCCGTCCAGCGCGTCCCGGTCGCTCTTCAGCTTGTCCAGGAACTCCGACTGCGAGCGGCTGGCCGAGGCGAGCAGCTCGGCGATGACGACCGCCTCGTACGGGTCCTTGGAGAGCAGCAGCTCGGCGTAGGCCGAGGCGGACCCGTTGCGGTACTGCGCGGCGGCGAGCTGGGAGGCGATGTCGGTGCCGGCGTCGACCTGCTTCTGCTGGCGGTCCTGCCGGCCCTGGAGGTCGGTGAGCGAGGTCTGCTGCTCCGCCGCCTTGGCGACGGCGCCGTTGTACTGCTCGGTGGCGGCCTCGGCGCTCTGGTACAGCGCGTGCAGCCGGTCGAGCAGCGGGCCGAGGGTGGCCTTGGCGTCGGCGAGCGGGTCCGCGCCGGCGACGACCTGCCCGGCCCCCGGGTCGGGTGCGGCCCAGGCGGCCGCCGCGCCGACCGGCAGCGCGAGCGCCGCGGCCGCGAGGACGGCTCCGCAGCGCAGTGCCGCCCGTACCCAGGGCCGTACGCGTGCCGTCTCCGCTCTCTGTCCCGCCCCGCCCATGGCTGGTCCTCCCCGCCGCGCACTGCCCCTGTCCCGGCTTCCCGGATCCCGCAGATCCTCCCACGGGTTACTCACCGGAAACAGGGCGCATGCGGACTGGGAGGTTAATTCTCGATTGACCTGTGAGACAGCTCTCAGCAAACCGGGTCGAACCGGCGCGTTCTTCGCTAATGTCCAGTTCAGCGCGCCGTATGTCACCCCGACGAAACCCAGTGGTCACTGCGAGTCAACCATTGGAACCACGATTCCCGACCCAGTTCACCTTCCGTTTACCAAGCAGACCTACGGTCGCGACGTCACCAACGTCCGTGCGACAACTACGACGATTGTTTGGGTATGGAACACATCTCGTTCCTGGTAGCCGTTGTGATCATCACGGCGCTCGCCTTCGACTTCACCAACGGGTTCCACGACACCGCCAACGCGGCCGCCACCGCGATCGCGACCGGGGCCCTTCGTCCGAAGGTCGCGGTCACCATCGCGGCCCTGCTCAACTTCGCGGGCGCGTTCCTGTCCGTGAAGGTCGCCACCACCATCTCCGGCGGCATCGTCAACGAGAAGGCCGGCGTCCATCCCGAGATCATCTTCGCCGCCCTGGCCGGCGCGATCCTCTGGAACCTGCTGACCTGGCTGCGCGGCCTGCCGTCCAGCTCCTCGCACGCCCTGTACGGCGGCCTGATCGGCGCCACGATCGTCGGCGTCGGCACGAGCGGCGTCAACTTCGACACCGTGGTCACCAAGATCCTCATCCCGGCCGTCGCGTCCCCCTTCGTCGCCGGACTGGCCTCCTGGGGCGCCACCAAGCTGGCCTACGCGATCACCCGCAAGGGCAACACCGCGACCACCGAGAAGGGCTTCAAGACCGGCCAGGTCTTCTCCTCCTCGCTGATCTCGCTCGCGCACGGCACCAACGACGCCCAGAAGACGATGGGCATCATCACCCTGACCCTGGTCTCGGTCGGCGCCCTGCCGCACGGCGCGCTGCCCCCCACCTGGGTGATCGTCTCCGCCGGCGCGGCGATCGCGCTCGGCACCTACATGGGCGGCTGGCGGATCATCCGCTCGATGGGCAAGGGCCTGGCGGACATCCGCCCGCCGCAGGGCTTCGCCTCCGAGTCGGCCGCCGCGACCGTCATCCTGACCTCCTCGCACATGGGCTTCGGCCTCTCCACCACCCAGGTCTGCTCCGGCGGCATCATGGGCGCCGGCCTCGGCGGCCCGAAGGGCGAGCTGCGCTGGAGCCTGGTCCGCCGCATGGTCTACACCTGGGGCCTGACCCTGCCGGCCGCCGCGGTGGTCTCCGGCGGCGCCGCCCTGCTGGCCGAGCAGGGCAGCTGGGGCGTCGCCCTGGTCGGTGCCGTGCTGGTGGCCGGCGCGGCCGCGATGTGGGTGATCTCCCGCCGCCAGCCGGTCGGAGCGGACAACGTCAACGACGTCGACGTCACCCCGGTCGAGGTCGCACCGGCCGGTACCGCGAACACCCCCACCCCCGCCTCGACCACCGTCGCGGCCTGAGCGCCACCGGCTGAGGAGCACTCACCATGCACATCAAGTGGAACGCCCTGGCCCAGACCGCCGGTCTCAGCTTCGGCATCACCGTCGCCGTGGTCGCCGTCTTCGCGCTCGGCATCCTGGCGCTGTCCCGCCGCGAGGCCGCGGTGAGCGCCGCCGGTACGGGCGAGGGCACCGCCGGAGCCGCGGGCGGCGGGCGGCTGGCCCTGGCCGGCGCGTACGTCTGCTTCGCCCTGTGCGGCGGGGTCGTCCTCTACGGGCTGTCCCTGATCGCCGGCCACTAGCCACCGCACGCACCGCGCACGACGGAACGGGCCGGGGAGTGTCTCCACACTCCCCGGCCCGTTCGCGCATCCCTGCCGCGGTCGGTCCCGCCGGCCGGTCAGCCCTCCTGGGTGGTCCTCAGCACGGTCTCCCGGATGAAGAGGACGGTGACGAAGGCCAGCGCCGCGAACGGGGCGGCCCACAGGAAGACGGTGCCGACGCCGTGGCCGAAGGCGTCCGTCACCAGCGGCACGATCGGGGCCGGCAGCTTGGCCAGGTCCGGGATGCCGCCGCCGGTCGCCGCGGGCGAGGCCGGGACGTGCGCCGCGGCCAGGTTCTCGGCCAGGTAGTGGCCGACCTTGTTGGTCATCAGCGCGCCGAGCGCGGAGACGCCCATCGCGCCGCCCATGGTGCGGAAGAAGGTGACCACCGAGCTGGCCGCGCCGAGCTCGTGCCGGGGCACCGTGTTCTGCACCGCGAGCACCAGGTTCTGGCTGGTCAGGCCGAGGCCGACGCCGGTGATCGCCATGTAGAGGGAGAGCAGCGCGTAGTTCGTGTCGGCCCGGGCGGTGCCCAGCAGGCCGAAGCCGATGGCGAGCAGCGCGGTGCCGGAGACCAGGTAGGCCTTCCACTTGCCGTACTTGGTGATCAGCCGGCCGGCCACCGCGGAGGAGACCGCCAGGCCGAGGATCATCGGCAGGGTCATCAGGCCGGCCATGGTCGGGGACTTGGCGCGGGCCAGCTGGAAGTACTGGCTGAGGAAGGTGGTCGCGCCGTACATCCCGACGCCGACCAGCACGCTGGCGATGGCGGCCAGGGTGACGGTGCGGTACTTGAAGAGGCTCGGCGGGATGATCGGCTCGGCGGCGCGGCGCTCGATCACGACGGCCAGGACGCCCAGCACCAGGCCGCCGCCGACCATGGCCGCGGTCTGCCAGGACAGCCAGGCGTAGTTCTTTCCGGCCAGGGTGATCCAGATCATCAGCAGGCTGACCGAGGCGGTGATGACCAGCGCGCCCAGGTAGTCGATCTTCGCCTTGCGCTTGACCAGCGGCAGCTTGAGGGTGCGCTGCACCACCAGGATCGCGACCAGCGCGAACGGGATGCCGACGTAGAAGCACCAGCGCCAGCCCAGCCAGGAGGTGTCCACGATGACGCCGCCGATCAGCGGCCCGCCGATGGTGGCGAGCGCGAAGACCGCGCCGAAGTAGCCGCTGTACCGGCCGCGCTCGCGCGGCGGGACCATCGCGGCCAGGCAGATCTGGCCGAGCGCCACGACACCGCCGGCGCCGACGCCCTGGAGCGCGCGGCAGGCGATCAGCTCGCCGGTGTTCTGCGAGAGGCCGGCCAGCGCCGAGGTGCCGATGTAGATCAGCAGGGCGATCTGGAGCAGCAGCTTCTTGCTGACGAGGTCGGAGAGCTTGCCCCAGATCGGGGTGGAGGCGGTGAGGGTGAGCAGGGCCGCGGTGATCACCCAGGTGTACGCGGACTGGCCGCCGTGCAGGTCGGCCAGGATGTGCGGCAGGGCGTTGGAGACGACGGTCGAGGAGAGCACGGCCACGAACAGGCCGAGCAGCAGGCCGGAGAGCGCCTCCATCACCTGCCGGTGCGTCATCTGGGGACTGTCGGCCGCGGCGGCGGTTCCGCTCGCGGCCTCGGTGGTCACGGTCATCTGGGTCCTTCGGCGGGCGGGCGGGATGCGCGGATCATGAAATTTCGTTGCCGTAAGCAACCATAAAACGAGATGGTTGAATAAGGCAACTTTCTTCAAGGGCAAGTAAAACCCGCAGCTACGGGCCCTGTCGCACCGCCGGGGACCGCCCGGTCAGTCGGCCGCCGACTCCCCCAGCACGTCGTTGAAGCGGTGCAGCAGCTCCGCGAAACGGGTCACGTCCTCCGGCGACCAGCCGCCCATCACCTCGCGCACCCGCCGCATCCGGACGCCCTGCGCGGCCAGGTAGCGCCGCCGCCCGTCCTCGGTGAGCGAGACCAGCGCGGCCCGGCGGTCCAGCGGGTCCGTCTCCCGGGCCACCAGGCCCAGCTCCTCCAGCGTCCGGACCTGCCGGCTCACCGTCGCCTTGCCGACCGAGAAGTGCGCGCCGACGTCGGTCACCCGCACCGGCCCGGCCTGCTCGATGTAGCCGAGCAGGCTGTACGCCATCCCCTCCAGCCCGGGGTGCACCCGCCGTGAGAGTTCCGCCACTCTGGCCCGGCCCCGTCGGAACATCAGCGCGACCTCGCGCTCCACCGCCACCAGGGATTCCTCGTCACTCACCGCGCCAGTATCGCGCAGCGACACCGGCGGCGGCCCGGCGCGGCCGGTGCGACAAGCCAACTACTTCATGGTATGAAGTATCGGTTCTGGAAGTACCGTTTTTCCCCATTACACGAGGAGATGTGGATGGCAGCCCCGGGGCAGGGTTTCATCGCCGAACTGAAGAGCGCGGTCACCCCGCGCGCGGCACTGCTCGTGATCGGCGTGCTGCTGCTCCAGCTCGGCTTCATCACCTCCTACATCGGGGCGCTGCACAAGCCCGCCCCGCAGAACCTCTCCATCGCGGTGGTCGCCCCGCCGCAGGTCGCCCCCAAGCTGGTCGGCGCGCTGGAGTCGGTGCCGAACGACGCCGTCCGCGCCAGCACCGCGCCGGACGCCGAGACGGCGACCCAGCTGATCAAGGACCAGAAGCTCTACGCCGCACTGGTCGTGGACCCGACCTCCACCCAGGACACCCTGCTGGTCGGCAGCGCCCGCGGCACCTCCGCCGCCAAGGCCGCCGAGTCCATCACCACCGCGATCGACCAGTCCCAGGGCCGTACGGTCAAGGTCCACGACGTGGTGCCGCTCGCCAAGGGCGACACCAACGGCCTCTCCGCCTTCTACCTGGTGATCGGCTGGTGCGTCGGCGGCTACCTGGTCGCCTCGATCCTGGGCATCAGCGCGGGCTCCAAGCCGGCCAACACCCACCGCCTGCTGATCCGCCTCGGCGTCCTCGCGGTGTACTCGGTCGGCGCCGGCGTCCTCGGCACGGTGATCGCCGGGCCGGTGCTGGACGCCCTGCCGGGCTCGGTCCTCGGACTGAGCGCCATCGGCGCCCTGGTGGTGTTCACGGTCGGCGCGTTCACCATGGCGCTGCAGTGCCTGTTCGACATCCTCGGGATCGGCGTCGCGGTGCTGATCTTCGTGGTGCTCGGCAACCCGAGCGCGGGCGGGGTCTACCCGGCGCCGATGACGCCGCCGTTCTGGCGGGCGATCGGCTCCTGGATCCCCAACGGCGCCGGTACCACCGCCACCAAGTCGGTCGCCTACTTCGGCTCCACCAACCTGGGGCTGCCGATCCTGGTCATGGTGGTCTGGGCACTGATCGGCATCGGCGTCGCCCTGCTGGCCGTGCTGCGCGGCCCGCGCTCCGGCGGCCGCGAACTGGCCGCCGCCGAGGGCTGAGCCCCGCACCCGCCTGATCGTCACCGAGCCCCCGGCCGCCACGGCCGGGGGCTCGGGCGCGTTCGCCGCCGGGGCGCGCCGCTACCCGACCGGGCCCGGGTCGGCCACGACGGCCCGGACGACCCGCACCGCCGCGCCCAGCAGCGGGCCCCGGCGGCCCAGCCGGGAGACCGTCAGCCGCTCCTCCGACCAGGGCCGCACCGTCACCCGGGCGGCCAGCTCGGCCCACATCGCGGGCAGCAGCCAGGGCGCCAGCCGGGCGTAGCCGCCGCCCAGCACCACCTCGGCCGGGTCCAGCAGGTTGACCGCGCCGGCGGCCGCGGTGCCGAGCGCCGTACCGGCCCCGGCCAGCGCCGCGCGGGCGGCCGGGTCCCCGGCCCCGGCGCGGTCGGCGAGCAGGGCCACCCAGTCGCCGCGGGCCCCGGTCAGGCCGGCCGCCCGCAGCACCGCCGCCTCGCCCGCGTACTGCTCCAGGCAGCCGTGCGCCCCGCAGGCACAGCGGAGCCCGTCGGGGTGGACCGGCACGTGGCCGAACTCGCCGGCGAAGCCGCCCGCCCCGCGCAGCAGCCGGCCGCCGACCACGATCGCCGCGCCGACCCCGGCCTCGGCGGAGACGTACAGGAAGTCCTCCGGGCCCTCGCCCAGCCAGCGCTCGGCCAGTCCGCCGAGGTTGGCCTCGTTGTCCGCCTCGATCGGCAGGTCGGCCAGTCCGCCCCCGGCCGTCCGCAGCGCGGGGCGCAGGGCGGCGGCCAGCGGGACGTCCTGCCAGCCCAGGTTGGCGGCCCGCTGGAGCATCCCGCCGGAGCCGCCGACCAGCCCGGGCACGGCCAGGGTGAGGGCGGCCGGGCGCAGCCCCGACTCGGCGACGGCCTCGTGCAGCAGGTGGGCGAGGTCGGCCATCACGGCGGCGGGCTCGCGGCCGTGGTTGGAGACCTCCCGGCGCCGCCAGGCGCGGACCTCCCCGCGCAGGTCGACCACGCAGGCGCCCAGGTGCCGCACGCCGATCTCGGCGCCGAGGCCGCCGGGCCCGGCCGGGTTGAGGCCGAGGGCGGTGCCGGGGCGGCCGACCTTGCCGCTGGGCGCGGCGGGGCCCTCCTCGACCACCAGGCCGGCGGCGATCAGCTGTTCGGCCAGCGAGGAGACGGCGGCCCTGGTCAGCCCCGTCCCGGCGGCCACCTCGGCGCGCGAGCGCGGCCCGCTCGCGATCGTCCCGAGCACCAGGGCCAGGTTGGCCCGGCGCATCCCCTGCTGGCTGGCGGGCCCGGTCCGGGCGGGGTCGGACTCGTGCACAAGGCTCACCTCGCCCCTTTTACGTCCTTACGGCACATCCCGTGGCATCTCGGGTGCAGCGTAGCCGGGTTCCGGGGGCACCGTCGTCGGCACCGGGACGGGCTCGGCCGGGGCCGTCCCGGCGGGCGGGAAGACCCACCGCCGGATCGCCCAGTAGCGGAACAGCATCGCCACGAAGGTGCCGACGACCATCCCGCTGAGGAAGTCCGCGACCTCCTGGCGGAGCGGGTCGACGTACGGCTCGCGCAGGTCCAGGAGGTACCGGGAGACCGCCAGCGGGACGTCGTTGACGGCGATCGCCACCGCGCTGACCAGGATGAACACCAGCACCTCGCGCCGCCGGCCGTCGGCCCGCAGGGCCCGGAAGGCCCAGCGGCGGTTCAGCACGTACGAGACGACGGTGCCGATCACCGTCGCGACGGTCAGCGCGACCACCGGCTTGTGCTCCAGCACGGTGAACTTGAGCTCGAAGTCGATCACCGTGGTGAGCGCGAAGCAGCCGCTCCCGACCAGCAGGAACTTCACCAGCCGGCGGTGCCGCACCAGGAACGGGCGCAGCCGCGCGGGCACCCGGGCCAGGGCCCGCTGCGTGGGGGACGGCATCTCCGCAGTCTCGCACGCGGGGGTGCCGTCGGCCCCGCAGACCGCCGCGGCCCCCGCGGAGCGCCGACGGGCCGCCCGGACCGCCGCTCGGGCGGCCCGGGCGGCGGTCGGAGCGGCGGCCGGGGCGAGCCGGTCAGGCGGCGACCAGCACCGCGGCCCCGGCCGGCTCCAGCGCCAGCTCCAGCACCTCCCGGACGTCCGCCACCGGGTGGACGGTGAGCCGCTCCAGCACCTCGGCCGGGACGTCGTCCAGGTCGGCCTCGTTGCGCCTGGGGATGATCACCGTGGTGACCCCGGCCCGGTCGGCGGCGAGCAGCTTCTGCTTCACCCCGCCGATCGGCAGCACCCGCCCGGTCAGCGACACCTCGCCGGTCATCGCCACGTCGGTGCGCACCTTGCGCCCGGAGAGCAGCGAGGCCAGCGCCGTGGTCATGGTGATGCCGGCGCTCGGCCCGTCCTTGGGGATGGCCCCGGCCGGGATGTGCAGGTGCACGCCGCGGTCGCGCAGCGAGGTGACCGGCAGCTCCAGCTCGGCGCCGCGCGAGCGCAGGTAGGAGAGCGCGATGTGCGCGGACTCCTTCATCACGTCGCCCAGCTGCCCGGTGAGGGTCAGCCCGGTGCCGCCGGTCTCGGCGTCGGCCAGCGAGGCCTCGATGTAGAGGACGTCGCCGCCGGCGCCGGTCACCGCGAGGCCGGTGGCCACGCCGGGGACGGCGGTACGGCGCTCGGCCGGCTCCTGGGCGGACTCCGGCACGTGGTGCGGCCGGCCGATCAGGGCCCGCAGATCCTCGGCGCCGACCGCGGCGGGCAGCTCGCGCTCGCCCAGCTCGGCCTGTGCGGCGATCTTGCGCAGCACCCGGGCGATCGAGCGCTCCAGGGTGCGGACGCCCGCCTCCCGGGTGTACTCTCCGGCGAGCCTGCGCAGCGCCGGCTCGTCCACGGTGACCTGCCCGCCGCCCAGACCGGCCTTCTCCAGCTGGCGCGGGAGCAGGTGGTCGCGGGCGATGACGACCTTCTCGTCCTCGGTGTAGCCGTCCAGCCGGACCAGCTCCATCCGGTCGAGCAGCGGCCCGGGGATGGACTCCAGCACGTTGGCGGTGGCGAGGAAGACGACGTCGGAGAGGTCGAGCTCGACCTCCAGGTAGTGGTCCCGGAAGGTGTGGTTCTGCGCCGGGTCCAGCACCTCCAGCAGGGCGGCGGCCGGATCGCCCCGGTAGTCGGAGCCGACCTTGTCGATCTCGTCGAGCAGGACGACCGGGTTCATCGAGCCGGCCTCCTTGATCGCCCGCACCAGCCGGCCGGGCAGCGCGCCGACGTAGGTGCGCCGGTGGCCGCGGATCTCCGCCTCGTCCCGGACGCCGCCGAGCGCGACCCGGACGAACTTCCGGCCCATGGCGCGGGCCACCGATTCTCCGAGCGAGGTCTTTCCCGTTCCGGGCGGCCCGACCAGGGCCAGCACCGCTCCCCCGCGGCGGCCGCCGATCAGCCCAAGGCCCTGGTCGGCCCGGCGCTTGCGGACGGCCAGGTACTCGACGATCCGCTCCTTCACGTCGGCCAGGCCGGCGTGGTCGGCGTCCAGCACCGCGCGGGCGCCGGCGATGTCGTACGCGTCCTCGGTGCGCTCGTTCCAGGGCAGCTCCAGGACGGTGTCCAGCCAGGTGCGGATCCAGGAGCCCTCGGGCGACTGCTCGGAGGAGCGCTCCAGCTTGTCGACCTCCTTGAGCGCGGCCTCGCGGACCTTCTCCGGCAGGTCGGCGGCCTCGACCCGGGCGCGGTAGTCGCCCTCCTCGTCGGCCGGGTCGCCGTTCAGCTCGGCCAGCTCCTTGCGGACGGCCTCCAGCTGGCGGCGGAGCAGGAACTCCTTCTGCTGCTTGGCCACGCCCTCCTCGACGTCCTTGCGGATGGTGTCGTTGACCTCCTCCTCGGCGAGGTGGTCGCGCAGCAGGGCGAGCGCGTACTCCAGGCGGGCGACCTGGTCGGCCTCCAGCAGCACCTTGAGCTTCTGCTCGGCGGTGGCGAAGGGCGCGTAGCCGATGTTGTCGGCGAGCTCGCCGACGCCCTCGATCTGCGCCACCCGGTCGACGATCTGCCAGGCGCCGCGCCTGCGCAGCCACTGGGTGGACAGCGCCTTGTACTCCTTGACCAGCTCGGCGGCCCGGCCGGCCACCGGGGTGCCCACCGAGGACTCCGTGAACGGCGTGGTCTCCACCCAGAGGGCGGCGCCGGGGCCGGTGGTGCCGACCCCGATCCGGACCCGGCGCACGGCGCGCACCAGCGCGGCCGGCTCCCCGTCGGCCAGCCGGCCGACCTGCTCCACGGTGGCCAGCGTGCCGGCCGCCGCGTACGAGCCGTCCACCCGCGGGACCAGCAGGACCTGCGGCTTGCCGGCGCCGGTGGCGGCGGCCCGGGCGGCCTCGACGGCGGCGCGCACCTCGGTGTCCTTCAGGTCCAGCGGGACGACCATGCCCGGCAGGACGACCTCGTCGTCGAGCGGCAGCACGGGCAGGGTGAGCGGTGTGGACGTCGATGCCATGATCTCTCCCCAGTCAGTGAACTTGAGTCGACCTGACTAAGGCTTCACGAGCGCCGGATGTTCCCGGCCCCCTGTTCGCCGTGAGCGAACAGGAATCGGCGGGGAAAGCGCGGCACCCGACTTCGTCAAAAGAGCACCGGACACGCCTCGAAAAGTCCCGACGGGGAGCCCCGCGAGTCCAGGGAGGTCCGACCGGGCGACGGCGCAGACGCGCCTAACGCACAGGCGTCAGCGCGCCGCACGCACCCGCGCGGGCGCAGCGCCCGCGGCCGTCGCGGCGGCCGGGCGCGGCCGGGGCGGGCGCCGCTCGGCCCGGCGCAGCCAGCGCCACAGCGCGACCCCGGTCAGCACCGCGGCCGGGTGCCCCACCCCGGTGATCACGTCCTTGTCGGTGGCGATCTGCTCGGCGATCATCAGCCCGGCGCCGCCCAGCGCGAGCAGCCGCCCGCGCCAGGAGAGCAGCCCGGCCACCGCGCCCAGGCAGGCGAGCACGCCGTAGCTGACCCCGATGTCCAGGTAGTCCATCGCCTCCGGCGCCATCCGCCCGGTCTCCACCGCGGTGATCACCACGCCCTGGGAGAGCAGCGTCGCCGCGACATGCCCGGCCGCGAACACCGCCGCGGCCCGGGCCGGGCCGACCCTGCGCTCCAGCGGGGCGAGGGTGAGGGCGAATCCCCACAGGTACGGCATCCACACCTCGCCGGCCACCCAGAACCCGCTCAGCACAAGGGCGCGCAAAGGATGCTGGAGCAGGTTGTGGCCGTCCGAACTGGAGGCCTCCTGCAGACGCTGGACGAGTTCCGGATCGGCGAGCCGGGCGAAGGTCGTGGTGGCTCCCACGACGGCGAGGTACCCGAGCGTGAAGGGCGTTCTCCGGGGCGTCGGCACCCGTTCCAGCAGCCATTCCAGGACGCCGGTGCGCAGCCCGAGGCGGAGCATTCCGTACGGCGCCCCCGCACTCCCGTACCCGTCGGCACCCCGCCCGAGTCCCGCCATGCCGCCTCCGCTCCACGCCGCAGCCACCGGCTCCCCGCCGGATGCCCAACGTACCGGCGCGCGCCGCGGATTCCGCCCGGCCGGGCGCTCACGTGGCCACGGTACGTCGAGGTTCTGAGAGGCACCTGAAAGAAGCCCGTGAAGACCGTCGCCGTAGCGGACCGCCGGATTCCCGACATTGGTCCAGACCTTCTCCCCATAAACGGGGCACCAGGGCCTCTGACCGGCGACTTGGCGTCAACTGCACTGCATACGTACCGTTACGCAGAGAAAATTCGACGGGTAAGGTATCGGCCCGTGCCCACTCGTGCAGTGGGTCCGAGGGCGGCCCGACAGCCGGCCCACGGGCCGGAAACGTCCGGTCCACCTGCCGGGAAGCATCCGCTGTCCGTACGCTGCGAAGTGCGCGGGAGAAGTGGGCGGCCGACCATCCGTCCTCGGCTCCCGATCGCGCGACGGGACGGCGGACCCGGCACAGTCCACGACGGAACAAGACTACGAGCGGAGCCCCGCCATCCCCACAGGTGGCCGGCCCGCAGCCCTGGGGGCGGTGGCGTGACCGTGACAGAGATTCAGCAGGACAACCACAACGCCGGCGGCACTGTGAGCAGCCAGCGCAGAGTCCTGGTGGTGGAGGACGAGCCCACGATCGCCGAGTCGATCGCCGCCCGGCTGGGCGCCGAGGGCTTCAAGGTCGCCGTGGCCCACGACGGCCCCGGCGCGGTCGACGGCTTCCACACCTGGCAGCCGGACCTGGTGGTCCTCGACATCATGCTGCCCGGCTTCGACGGCCTGGAGGTGTGCCGCCGGATCCAGGCCCAGCGCCCGGTGCCGGTGCTGATGCTGACCGCCCGCGACGACGAGACGGACCTGCTGGTCGGCCTCGGCGTCGGCGCGGACGACTACATGACCAAGCCGTTCTCGATGCGCGAACTGGCCGCCCGCGTCAACGTCCTGCTGCGCCGCGTCGAGCGCGCCCAGCAGGCCGCCCGCACGCCCGCGCTGGGCAGCCTGCGGTTCGGCGAGCTGGAGATCGACCACGTGCAGCGCCGGGTCCGACTGGCCTCGGGCGACGTCCACCTGACGCCGACCGAGTTCGACCTGCTCGCCTGCCTGGCCGCCCAGCCGCGCGCCGTGCTCACCCGCGAGCAGCTGCTGGCCGAGGTCTGGGACTGGACCGACGCCTCCGGCACCCGCACGGTGGACAGCCATGTCAAGGCGCTGCGCCGGAAGATCGGCGCCAGCTGGATCCGCACCGTCCACGGTGTCGGATACGCGCTGGAGGCCCCGCTCTCCTAGGGCCCTCCTCGGGCGACGGGCCACCGGGGGGCCCGCAGCCCGGACGACGCCGTGCCACCACGCGGGCCGACACCGCGGGGACCACAAGGAACCGATGACCTTTCCACAGCAACGCAACGGGGAATCCGCCGACACGCGGCCGCAGAACCTGGCCGCCCGTGCCGCCCGCCGGGTCTGGGCCGACATCCGGCCGCTCGACCCGGTCCGCTCGATCAAGGGCAAGCTCACCCTGCTCGTGATCGTCTCCGTGTGCCTGGCCACCGGGATGGTGGTCGTGGCGATCCGGTCCGAGACCCAGATCCGGATCATCATGGTCTTCTCCATGATCGCCTCACTGCTCTTCATGCAGTTCCTCGCGCACGGGCTGACCGCCCCCCTGCGCGAGATGACGGCCGCCGCCCGCGCGATGGCCTCCGGCGACTACAGCCGCCGGGTCGAGGTGAACTCGCGCGACGAGATCGGCGAGCTGGCGGCCGCCTTCAACGCCATGGCCGCCGACCTCCAGGCCGCCGACCGGCACCGCCGCGAGCTGGTCGCCAACGTCTCGCACGAACTGCGCACACCGATCGCCGCGCTGCGCGCCGTCCTGGAGAACGTGGTGGACGGCGTCGTCCAGCCCAATCCGGCCACCCTGGGGGCGGCCCTGGAGCAGACCGAACGGCTCGGCCGCCTGGTCACCCACCTGCTCGACCTCTCCAAGATCGACGACGGCGTGGTCGCCCTGGACGCCCGCCCCTTCGAGGTGCGCGAGTTCCTGGACGGCGTGCTGCGCGGGGTCACCGTGGACGGCGCGACGGCCGGCGGCGCCTTCTCCCGGCGCGGGGACGTCCGGCTAGCCCTGGAGGTCAGCCCGACCGGCCTGACCGGCGTGGCGGACCCGGAACGGCTCCACCAGGTGGTCGCCAACCTGGTCGACAACGCCTGCAAGCACTCCCCGCCCGGCGGCACCGTGACGGTGCGGGCGAGGCCGGAGGGCGAGGAGGGCGGCCTGCTGCTGGAGGTCGAGGACGAGGGCCCCGGCATCCCGCCGGCCGACCGCTCCCGGGTCTTCGAGCGGTTCAGCCGCAGCGGCACCGCGACCGCCGCCGGACCGGGTTCGGACGGCGGCACCGGACTGGGCCTGGCCATCGCCCGCTGGGCGGTGGACCTGCACGGCGGACGGATCGCGGTGGCCGAGTCCCCGCGCGGCTGCCGGATCGAGGTCCGGCTGCCCGCACGGCGTCAGAGCGACGGTCGGGACATTTGTCACAGATCCGACACAGCGGTCTACGAAGATCGTTAGAGGATTTGGCCGGGTTTTTGTCCGCTTTGGCCCCGGTATGCCCCCTGTTCGGCGCTGATCGGTTCCCCTCAGATACGGCTTTCTAACGCACTTTTTCAGCCAAAGTGCAGGTCAGCACTGTGATCTGGGCGACGCCTGGGCCCCGGGGACTGCGCGATCACTGGTCAGGGGCGTAGCCTTAATCCCCGCTGTCCAAACATCCCAAAAGGAAGCGGAAGAGGGCGGTTGCCGCCGTGTCGCCACAGTCCCCTGAAACCCCCAACAGCTCGGCAAGCTCCACTGGCTTCGGCCCCAATGAGTGGCTCGTCGACGAGATCTACCAGCAGTACCTCCAGGACCCGAACTCGGTCGACCGAGCCTGGTGGGACTTTTTCGCCGACTACAAGCCCGGTACCGAGGTGACCCCAGTGACCCAGGCCGCGACCCAGGCCGGCCCCGCGCCGACCCCTGCCGCTGCCCCCGCGCCCGCCGTCGCAGCCGCTGCTCCGGCCGCGCCCGCCGCCGCTCCGGCTCCGGCCGCTCCGGCTCCGGCCGCCGCCCCGGCTCCGCTCGCCGCCGCGCCCGCCGCGCCCCCGGCCCCCAAGGCCGCCGCCCCGGCGCCGGCCGAGCCCGCTGCCGCCGCCGGCCCCGAGCTGATCCAGCTCCGCGGCCCGGCCAAGGCCGTCGCCACCAACATGGACGCCTCGCTGGAGGTGCCGACCGCGACCTCGGTCCGCGCCGTGCCGGCGAAGCTGTTGATCGACAACCGCATCGTCATCAACAACCACCTGCAGCGCGCCCGCGGCGGCAAGGTCTCCTTCACCCACCTGATCGGCTACGCCCTGGTCCAGGCCATCAAGGCCGCCCCGGGCATGAACTACAGCTACAAGGTGGAGAACGGCAAGGCCTTCCTGGTCAAGCCGGAGCACGTCAACCTCGGCCTGGCCATCGACCTGGTCAAGCCGAACGGCGACCGCCAGCTGGTCGTCGCGGCCATCAAGAAGGCCGAGACGCTCGACTTCTTCGGCTTCTGGCAGGCCTACGAGGACATCGTCCGCCGGGCCCGCGCCAACAAGCTGACCATGGACGACTTCACCGGCGTCACGGTCTCGCTGACCAACCCCGGCGGCATCGGCACCGTGCACTCCGTGCCGCGCCTGATGCAGAACCAGGGCACCATCGTCGGCGTCGGCGCCATGGAGTACCCGGCCGAGTTCCAGGGCTCCGCCCCGGAGACCCTGTCCCGCCTGGGCGTCTCCAAGATCATGACGCTGACCTCGACCTACGACCACCGCGTCATCCAGGGCGCGGCGTCCGGCGAGTTCCTGCGCGAGATCCACCGCCTGCTGCTCGGCGAGAAGGGCTTCTACGACGAGATCTTCGAGTCGCTGCGGATCCCGTACGAGCCGGTCCGCTGGGCCACCGACGTCGCCACCACCCACGACGACGAGGTCAACAAGACCGCGCGCGTCATGGAGCTGATCCACTCCTACCGGGTCCGCGGCCACCTCATGGCCGACACCGACCCGCTGGAGTACAAGCAGCGCAAGCACCCCGACCTGGACGTCACCACCCACGGCCTCACCCTGTGGGACCTGGAGCGCGAGTTCGCGGTCGGCGGCTTCGGCGGCCAGAAGATGATGAAGCTCCGCGACATCCTCGGCCTGCTGCGCAACACGTACTGCCGCACCGTCGGCATCGAGTACATGCACATCCAGGACCCGAAGCAGCGCAAGTGGCTGCAGGAGCGCCTGGAGAAGCCGTACGCGAAGCCCGAGCGCGAGGAGCAGCTGCGGATCCTCCGCCGCCTGAACTCGGCCGAGGCCTTCGAGACCTTCCTGCAGACCAAGTACGTCGGCCAGAAGCGCTTCTCGCTGGAGGGCGGTGAGTCGCTGATCGCGCTGCTGGACGCGACCATCGACTCCGCCGCCGAGCACCGCCTCGACGAGGCCGTCATCGGCATGGCCCACCGCGGCCGCCTGAACGTGCTGGCCAACATCGTCGGCAAGCCGTACGGCAAGATCTTCGGCGAGTTCGAGGGCAACCTCGACCCGAAGTCGATGCACGGCTCCGGCGACGTCAAGTACCACCTGGGCTCCGAGGGCACCTTCACCGGCCTGGACGGCGAGACCATCAAGGTCTCGCTCGCCGCGAACCCCTCCCACCTGGAGACGGTCGACCCGGTAGTCGAGGGCATCGCCCGCGCCAAGCAGGACATCCTGGACCAGGGCGGCACCACCTTCCCGGTGCTGCCGATCCAGGTCCACGGCGACGCGGCCTTCGCCGGCCAGGGCGTCGTCGCGGAGACCCTGAACATGTCGCAGCTGCGCGGCTACCGCACCGGCGGCACCGTGCACGTCGTGGTGAACAACCAGGTCGGCTTCACCGCCGCCCCGGCGTCCTCGCGCTCCTCGATGTACTGCACCGACGTGGCCCGCATGATCGAGGCCCCGATCTTCCACGTGAACGGCGACGACCCGGAGGCCGTGGTCCGCGTCGCGCGGCTCGCCTTCGAGTTCCGCCAGGCGTTCCACAAGGACGTGGTGATCGACCTCATCTGCTACCGCCGCCGCGGTCACAACGAGGCCGACAACCCGTCGTTCACCCAGCCGCTGATGTACGACCTGATCGACAAGAAGCGCTCGGTGCGCAAGCTGTACACCGAGGGCCTGATCGGTCGCGGCGACATCACCATGGAAGAGGCGGAGCAGGCGCTCCAGGACTTCCAGGGCCAGCTGGAGAAGGTCTTCGCCGAGGTCCGCGACGCGGCCCAGGCGCCGGCCGACGCCACCGCCGGCAAGCCGCAGGCCGACTTCCCGGTCAGCATCCAGACCGGCATCTCCCAGGAGATGGTCAAGCGGATCGCCGCCTCGCAGGTCAACCACCCGGACTGGCTGACCGTCCACCCGCGCCTGCTGCCGCAGCTGCAGCGCCGCGCCGCCTCGGTCGAGGACAACACCATCGACTGGGCGATGGGCGAGACCCTCGCCATCGGCTCGCTGCTGATGGAGGGCCACCCGGTCCGCCTGGCCGGCCAGGACAGCCGCCGCGGCACCTTCGGCCAGCGGCACGCCGTCCTGATCGACCGCAAGACCGGCGAGGACTACACCCCGCTGCAGTACCTCACCGAGGACCAGGCCCGCTACACCGTCTACGACAGCCTGCTGTCGGAGTACGCGGCCATGGGCTTCGAGTACGGCTACTCGCTGACCCGCCCGAACGCGCTGGTCATGTGGGAGGCGCAGTTCGGCGACTTCGTCAACGGCGCGCAGACCATGGTGGACGAGTACATCGCCTCCGCCGAGCAGAAGTGGGGCCAGCACTCCGGCGTCACCCTGCTGCTGCCGCACGGCTACGAGGGCCAGGGACCGGACCACTCGTCCGCCCGTCCGGAGCGTTTCCTGCAGATGTGCGCGCAGGACAACATGACGGTCGCGATGCCGACCCTGCCGTCGAACTACTTCCACCTGCTGCGCTGGCAGGCGCACAACCCGCACCACAAGCCGCTGGTCGTCTTCACCCCGAAGTCGATGCTGCGTCTGAAGGCCGCGGCGAGTGCGGCGGAGGAGTTCCTGTCCGGCTCCTTCCGCCCGGTCATCGGCGACTCCACCGTCGACCCGGCGCAGGTCCGCAAGGTGGTCATCACCGCCGGCAAGTTCTACTACGACCTGGCGGCGGCCCGCGCCGAGCGCGGCGTCACCGACACCGCGATCGTCCGGGTCGAGCGGCTCTACCCGCTGCCGGTGGCCGAGCTCCAGGAGGAGCTGGCCCGCTACGGCGACAACGTCCAGTTCGTCTGGGCGCAGGAGGAGCCGGCCAACCAGGGTGCCTGGCCGTTCATCGCGATGAACCTGGTCGACCACCTCCAGGTCGTCATCGGCCGCACCGGCGGCGACGCCCGTCTGCGCCGCGTCGCCCGTACCGCCGCCTCGTCCCCGGCGGTCGGCTCGGCCAAGCGGCACGCCGCCGAGCAGCAGGCGCTGGTCGAGGAGGTCTTCGCGCTCTGACGAGCCGAAGCCCGACGCTCTCCACACCCGCGGCCCCGTCCTCCCCACCGGGAGGGCGGGGCCGCGGGCGTTCGCCGGGCCACCACCGGTACGACGGCCGACCGGCCCGGACTATCCTGACCAGGTCAATCCCCACCGGACCGGAGCGAACCGTGTACTTCACCGACCGAGGCATCGAGGAGCTGGAGAACCGGCGCGGCGAGGAGGAGGTCACCCTGGGGTGGCTGGCCGAGCAGCTGCGCACCTTCGTCGACCTCAACCCGGACTTCGAGGTCCCGGTCGAGCGGCTGGCCACCTGGCTGGCGCGGCTCGACGACGAGGACGACGAGTGACCCGGTGACGGCCGCCGTGAGGCCCGGGAGGCAACCGCCTCCCGGGCCTCACGCGTGTCCGGGTACGGAAGGGTGCGGAGGGTGCGGAGGAATGCGGAACCCCGGGGGCCTCGTAGGGGAGGCCTCGGGGACGGGTCGGGGACGGATCGGGGTCGGGTTCGGGGGTCGGGGCGCTTGACTCTGCCAGCACGCGATATATCGTCTTTAGAAGAGAACGCGATACATCGCGATCGACAACGGGAGGCGACGGACATGAGCCAGTGGACGGTCGAGGGCACCGAGAGGATCACCTTCGACGAGCCGGTGCGCGCGCTGCACGTGCGGACCATCGAGGGCACGGTGAACGTGGTGGCGGCCGACGGCCCGACCCGCCTGGAGGTCACCGAGCTGGCCGGCGAGCCCCTGCACGTGACCCTGGTGGACGGCGTCCTGACGGTCACCTACAAGGACATCCACAGCTGGGGCGAGTTCGGCGACCGGCTCAAGTCGGTCGGCTCGGTGAAGGACCTCTTCGGCTCCTTCAAGCGCAAGCGGATCGCCGCCGTGACGGTGACCGTCCCGACCGAGGTCGAGGTCAAGGTCGGCACCGTGTCGGCCGACACCACCGTCAGCGGCGTCAGCGGGCACGTCTCGGTGCAGAGCGCCAACGGCGACACCACCCTCGCCGGGGTCACCGGCCAGATCGAGGCCGGCACCGTCACCGGTGACGTGGACGCCCACGCGGTCGGCGGCCGGCTCAAGGTCAACACCGTCTCCGGGCAGCTCACCGTGATCGCCGGCACCGCCGACCGGGTCCAGGCCAACACCGTCACCGGCGCCGTCACCCTGGACCTCGACGTGGCCGGCGAGACCGACGTCAAGGTCAACACCGTCAGCGGCGCCGTCGTGATCCGGATCCCCTCGCTGGCCGACGCCACCGTCGAGGCCGGCTCCACCAGCGGCGACGTCTCCAGCACCTTCGAAGAGCTCCAGATGAGCAGCACCTGGGGTGCCAAGAAGATCTCCGGCCGCCTCGGCGAGGGCCGCGGCAGCCTCCACGTCACCACCGTCTCCGGCGCGGTCACCGTGCTGCGCCGCCCCGAGGCGGAGGAGGACGGCCCGGTCGTGGTCAAGGAGCTCCCGGCCGGCCCGGGCACCCCGAACCTCACCAAGGAGGCCTGAGATGACCCCTGTGTTCGGCCACGGCCGGCTCCGCCTCTACCTGCTGAAGCTGCTGGACGAGGCCCCGCGCCACGGCTACGAGGTGATCCGGCTCCTGGAGGAGCGGTTCCAGGGCCTGTACGCCCCCTCGGCCGGGACGGTCTACCCGCGGCTGGCCAAGCTGGAGCAGGAGGGCCTGGTCGCCCACAGCACCGAGGGCGGCCGCAAGGTGTACCGGCTGACCGACGCCGGGCGCGCCGAACTCGAAGCCCGGCAGGTCGAGTTGGACGAGCTGGAGGTGGAGATCCGGGACTCCGTGGCGCAGCTCGCCGGGGCGATCCGCGAGGACGTCCGGGACAGCGCCAAGGACCTGCGCGAGGAGCTGTGGAACGCCGCCCGGCAGGCGCCCGGGCCGGAGCGCACCGAGCCCGGCGACCCGTGGGCCGGGCCCTGGGGCGACAACGAGTCCTGGCAGCGCGCCAAGGAGGAGTTCGCCCAGTTCAAGCAGCAGGCCAAGGAGCAGGCCAAGCGCGCCCGGGAGCAGGAGAAGGCCGCCAAGGCCAAGGCGAAGGCCGCCGAGGCGGAGGCCCGACGGCTGCGCGAGCAGGCCAAGGCCTCGCGCACCGCGGCCCAGCAGGAGGCGCTGCGGATCAAGCGCCGGGTCGAGCAGCAGGTGCGCGAGCACGCCGCGAAGGGCGACTGGCCGACCGGGCTGGCCGAGGGCCTGTCCGAGCTGACCAAGGGCCTGGCCGGCCTGGCCGACGCGGCCCGCTGGGGCCACGGCGCGGAGGAGCCGCCCGCCGAGCCCGCCGAGCGGGTCACCGTGACCAGGATCGACCTGGACAAGGACGGCTCCGACACCCCGGCCGACCTGCCTCCGTGGGCCGCCACCGACCCGGCCGGGGACCCGGCCCGCGAGCTGGAGCGGCTGCTCGACCGCTTCCGCGACCAGGTCCGCGACGCGGCCCGGGACGGCGGGGTGAACGCGGACACGCTGGCCGAGGCCCGTACGGTGCTGGGCGCCGCGGGCGAGCGGCTGAAGCGGCTGCTCGGCTGAGCCCGGAACGGCTCCTGCGGCCCGGTGCCCCCGTCACGGGAGGCACCGGGCCGCCGCACGCCCGCGGGCAGGCGCCAGGGGGTGGGGCTCCGTCAGGAGCGGGGTGCCGTCAGGGAGTGAGGACGATCTTCCCGAAGACGTCGCCCTCGGCGAGCCGGGCGAAGCCGTCCCGGGCCTCGGCCAGCGGCAGCACCGAGTCGATCACCGGCCGGACGCCGGTGTTGGCGCAGAACGCGAGCAGCCCGGCCAGCTCCTCCTTGGTGCCCATGGTCGAGCCGACCACCCTGAGCTCCAGGAAGAAGATCCGGTTCAGCTCGACGGAGCTCGGGTTGGTGCCGGAGGTGGCCCCCGAGATGACGATGGTGCCGCCCGGGCGCAGCGACTTCACCGAGTGCGACCAGGTCGCGGCGCCGACCGTCTCCAGCACCGCGTCCACCCGCTCGGGCAGCCGGGCGCCGCTCTCGAAGGCCGCGTCGGCGCCGAGCTCCACCGCCCGGGCGCGCTTGGCCTCGTCCCGACCGGTGACCCAGACCCGCAGGCCGGCCGCCTTGCCGAGGACGATCAGCGCGGTCGCCACGCCGCCGCCCGCCCCCTGCACCAGGACGGTGTCCCCGGGCTTGACCCCGGCGTTGGTGAACAGCATCCGGTAGGCCGTCAGCCAGGCGGTGGGCAGGCAGGCGGCCTGCTCGAAGCTCAGCCCGGCGGGCTTGGGCAGCAGGTTCCAGGTGGGCACCGCGACCCGCTGGGCGAAGGTGCCCTGGTAGCGCTCGGTCAGGATGGACCGCGGCTCGTCCGGGCCGACCCCGTGGCCGCTCTGGCCGATCACCGAGTGCAGGACCACCTCGTTGCCGTGCTCGTCGACACCGGCGGCGTCGCAGCCGAGGATCATCGGCAGCCGCTCGGCGGGCAGGCCGACCCCGCGCAGCGACCACAGGTCGTGGTGGTTGAGGCTGGCGGCCCGGACGGTGACCACGCTCCACCCGGGGCGGGCCTGCGGCTCGGGGAGGTCGCCCAGCTCCAGCCCGCTCAGCGGGTCGGCGGCGTCGGTACGTGCGGCGTAGGCAGCGAACATGCCCCGGACGATAGCCGCGACGGCCGGGGCCGGGAACCACGCGCAGGTGTGACGCGTGTCCCGGCTGCTGCTCCCCCGCTCGCCTCCGGGCGCTCGGGGGGACGCGGGGGAGCGGCCGCCGTGGCGGGCGCGCTCCCCCGATCACCTCGTCAGATCCGGGCGACGCCCTCCGCCCGGGCGGCCTCGGCGACGGCCTTGGTGACCGCCGGCGCGACCCGCTCGTCGAACGGCGAGGGGATGACCTTCTGCGGCGTCAGCTCGTCGGCCACGACGCCGGCCAGCGCCTTGGCGGCGGCCAGCTTCATGCCCTCGGTGATCCGGGAGGCGCGAACCTGGAGGGCGCCCGCGAAGATGCCCGGGAAGGCCAGCACGTTGTTGATCTGGTTCGGGAAGTCGCTGCGGCCGGTGGCCACCACGGCGGCGTACTTGTGGGCGACCTCCGGGTGGATCTCCGGGTTGGGGTTGGCCATCGCGAAGACGAACGCGCCCTCGGCCATGGTCGCCACGACCTCCTCCGGCACGGTGCCGCCGGAGACGCCGATGAACACGTCGGCGCCGGCCATCGCGTCGGCCAGCGAGCCCTTGAGGCCGGTGCGGTTGGTCCGCCCGGCGATCTCGGCCTTGACGTCGGTGAGGTCGCCGCGGCCCTCGTACACCACGCCCTTGCGGTCGCAGACGGCCACGTCGCCGATGCCGGCCGCGACCAGCATCTTGGCGATGGCGATGCCGGCCGCGCCGGCGCCGGAGATGACGGCCCGCAGCGAGCCGATCTCACGGCCCGTCACCTTGGCCGCGTTCCACAGGGCCGCGGTGGTGACGATCGCGGTGCCGTGCTGGTCGTCGTGGAAGACCGGGATGTCCAGGGCCTCCTGGAGCCGGCGCTCGATCTCGAAGCAGCGGGGCGCGGAGATGTCCTCCAGGTTGACGCCGCCGAAGGAGGGGGCCAGCCGGACCACGGTCTCGACGATCTCGTCGACCCCGGTGCAGTCGAGCGCGATCGGCACCGCGTCCACGCCGCCGAACTGCTTGAACAGGATGGCCTTGCCCTCCATCACGGGCAGCGAGGCCTGCGGGCCGATGTCGCCGAGGCCCAGCACCGCGGTGCCGTCGGTGACCACCGCGACGGTGTTGGACTTCCAGGTGTAGTCGTTGACCAGCTCCGGCTGCTCGGCGATGGCCGTGCAGACCCGGGCGACACCGGGGGTGTAGGCGAGGGACAGGTCGTCCGCGTCGCGCACCGGGACGGTCGCCCGGATCTCCATCTTCCCGCCGCGGTGGAGCGCGAAGACCGCGTCGACCGGATCCTCGGTGTCCTGGGTGCTGCTGTGAATGATCTCCGCTGCCACGATGACCTCTTCGTCATTGATCTGGCGAGGACGCGCGGCCGACGGGCAGGGCGACCCGTCCGGAAACCGGAAACCGGGTACGCCGAAGCGGACCCGGGGTCGGGGTCGGGGCGCTGCCGTCGGGCGGCGCCCTCGGATGAGGGTTGTATGGGGTCTGTGTTGTCCGCGTTGTGCTTCCGGGCCGAGCGTAGGTCGGAGGAAGGCATCGCACCTATGCCTTTTCGTCCTCGTCACGTACGGTTCATCGCCGCGCTGTCGCGTCACAGGGGCCCGGCGTCGGAAGCGCCGGGCTCCGGCGGCGGCAACGGCATGAGCGCACGCGCACCCGCAGGAGTGAACACAGGCCGAAGGGGATCCGGTGCCCCGGATACGGAGCCGCGTGAGGACTTCCGTTCCCGGGCACCCCGAGCCTGTCGGGGCTCGTCGGCCTGGTTCGAGCGTTCGGGGGTCACCCGGTACCGAATTCTGACACACCCGCCGCCGGGCCCGGCAGGGCGGGATGGCAGGATCGCTTGTCCGCCATTTCGCGTACACCCGTGCGACACCGTGGCGGCCCCACCTCCCTCCCTCAGGAGCCGCCCTCATGCCGCACGTCCGCCACGCCCTCCGTCCGGTCCCGGCCGGCGCCGCCCTGGCCGCCGCCGGAGCCCTCCTGCTGACCGGCTGCGGCGGCGGGCAGGCCGCCCCGGGCGACCCGGTCAAGGACCTCCGCGGCAAGCTGCCGAAGGCCCAGCGGTCGGCCGGCGCGCTGCGGGTCGGCATGGACGTCAACTACGCCCCGGTGGAGTTCCGCGGCCCGGACGGCAAGCCGACCGGCCTCGACCCGGACCTCGCCGCCGCCCTGGGCCGGATCCTCGACGTGCGGGTCGAGTTCGTCGACACCCCCTTCGACAAGCTGGTGCCGAACCTCCAGGCCAAGCAGTACGACGTGGCGATGTCCGCGCTCAGCGACACCCGCCGGCGCCGGGACGCGGTGGACGAGACCGGCAAGCCGACCGGCCCGGGCGTGGACTTCGTGGACTACTTCATCGCGGGCACCTCGATCGTCGTCCCGAAGGGCAACCCCAAGGGGATCAGGGGCCTGGACGACCTGTGCGGCAAGACCGTCGCGTTCCAGCAGGGCACCACCCAGGACGAGATCGTCACCCGCCAGGTCGGCGTCTGCACCCGGGCCGGCCGCCCGCTGACCCCGCACAAGCTGGACACCGACACCAAGGCGCTGGCCGAGGTCGCCTCCGGCGCCGCCGCGGCCGGCCTGAACGACTACCCGGTGGCCGCCTACGCGGCGAAGACCACCGACGGCGGCGCCCGCTTCGAGGTGACCGGCGGGCAGTCCACCTCCAACCCGTACGGGATCGCGGTGCGCAAGGACGACGGGCCGCTGCGGGACGTGCTGGCCGGGGCGATCGACCAGCTGATCCGCAGCGGCGAGTACGACAAGATCCTGGCCAAGTGGAACGTCGGCGCCGGCGCGGCGCAGAACGCGGTGGTCAACGGGGGCATCTGAGGCGGGGGCGGCGGGCCTCCGGGGACGGCACGGACCGATCTGCATACTTATGCGCAGAGTGACAGGGGCGCGGAATAAGTCCGAATAGCGGACAGCGCGACCCCTCGTTATCCGATTTTGATCTGGATGAGGGCCACCTGACTGTCATCAGATGGCAGGATTCCCCCCATCTCGGATCGAGCCGGCCACTGGTCGAGGCCGTCCGGTCAACGTCCACCTCGGCGGAGGGTGGCGGAAGCAGTACCTCGTACAACCCCGGACGGCTCCCCCGCGCCCGGGCAACTGCACGACCCGGCCTGCACGTACGACGACGTACGGCGACACGCACCCGTACCGAGCCGCGCGGCTCGCCGTTCCGGTGCGCCGCTCCCGCGGCGCGCTCCGCCCGACCTCTCTCCCCCAGGATGGAGATCCCCCTCATGACCACCCGTACCCAGCGCAGCCGGCTCTTCGCAGCCGGTGTGGTCGCCGCCTCGGTCTCCCTGGTGCTGACCGGTTGCAGCAGCAGCAAGAGCGAGAGCAGCGGCGCCCCCAACGCCTCCGCGACCGTCAACGAGGTCAAGGCCGACCCCAAGCTGGCCGGGCTCGTCCCGGACGACGTCAAGGCCGCCGGCAAGCTCCTGGTCGGCGCCGATGCCTCGTACGCGCCGGACGAGTTCAAGGACGACAGCGGCAAGGTCATCGGCATGGACGTCGACCTGGCCAACGCCATCGCGGCCAAGCTCGGGCTGAAGGCCGAGGTCCAGGACTCCGGCTTCACCGCGATCATCCCCGGCATCCAGTCGAACAAGTTCCAGCTCGGCATGTCGTCCTTCACGGACAACAAGGAGCGCGAGCAGATCGTCGACATGGTCACCTACTTCAACTCCGGCAGCGCCGTCGCGGTGAAGAAGGGCAACCCGGAGAAGATCGACCCGAAGGACCTCTGCGGCAAGAAGGTCGCCGTCCAGACCGGCACCACCCAGGCCGACGAGATCAAGGACACCCGCGACCCGGACTGCGCCAAGGCCGGCAAGCCGGGCGTCCAGAACGGCGGCGACAAGTTCGACCTCCAGACGGACGTCACCAACGCCGTGGTCTCCGGGCGCGACCAGGCGATGATGGCCGACTCCCAGGTCGTCGACTACGCGATCAAGCAGTCCGGCGGCCAGCTGGAGAAGGTCGGCGAGACCTACGGCGTGGCCCCCTACGGCGTCGCGCTGGCCAAGGGCTCCAAGCTCACCCCGGCCGTCCAGGGGGCCGTCCAGTCGCTGATCGACGACGGCACCTACAAGCAGATCCTCGCCAAGTGGGGGGTCGAGTCCGGCGCCATCACCACCTCGACCGTCAACGGCGCCGTCAGCTGACCCTCGTCCGCTCCATCTTCTCCCCCGAGGCCACACCGTGAACTCTTTGGACAAGGGGACGGCGGAGCAGGGCCGGCCCGAGACCATCAAGGCCGTCCCCGTCCGCCACCCCGGACGCTGGGCCGGCGCCGTCGTCATCGCCGTACTCGCGGCGATGCTGGTGAGCGCCCTCTTCACCAACCCCGCTTTCAAGTGGGACATCGTCGGTCAGTACCTGTTCCACGACAGCATCATGCACGGCCTGCTGGTGACGCTGGAACTGACCGTGCTCGCCATGCTCATGGGTGTGGTCGGCGGCATCGTCCTCGCGGTGATGCGCCTGTCCCCGAACCCGCTGCTGGCCGGCGTCGCGTGGGTCTACATCTGGATCTTCCGCGGCACCCCGGTGCTGGTGCAGCTGGTGTTCTGGAACTTCCTCGGCCTGATCTGGGCCAAGCTGTCGATCGGCGTCCCGTGGGGGCCGGAGTTCTGGTCCGAGCAGACCAACGTGCTGATCCCGACCTTCGTCGCCGCGCTGCTGGGCCTCGGCCTCAACGAGGCCGCCTACATGGCGGAGATCGTCCGCGGCGGCATCCAGTCGGTGGACGAGGGCCAGACCGAGGCCGCGCACGCGCTCGGCATGAGCCGGTTCCAGACCATGCGCCGGATCGTCCTGCCGCAGGCCATGCGGGTGATCATCCCGCCGACCGGCAACGAGACCATCTCGATGCTCAAGACCACCTCGCTGGTCTCCGTGATCTCCCTGGAGGAGATCTTCCGGGCCGGCCAGGTCATCTACTCCCGGAACTACCAGAACATCCCGCTGCTGATCGTGGTCAGCCTCTGGTACCTGTTCTTCACCTCGGTGCTGACCATCGGCCAGTACTACATCGAGCGCCACTACGCCCGAGGTTCCAACCGCACCCTCCCGCCCACCCCGCTGCAGCGGCTGCGGAGGCTGTTCGCCGGGAAGCCCGCCCCCAGGACGACCGCCGACGTCGTCCCGGGGCTCGAGGGAGGTGGTCACGTATGACCGATCTGACCAAGTCCCCCGCCGGCGGCGCCGCGTCCGGTGAGCCCATGGTCCGCGCCGAGAACGTGCACAAGTCGTACGGCCTGGTCGAGGTGCTCAAGGGCATCGACCTGGAGGTCAGGCAGGGCGAGGTGTTCTGCCTCATCGGCCCGTCCGGCTCCGGCAAGTCGACCTTCCTGCGGTGCATCAACCACCTGGAGAAGATCAACGGCGGCCGCCTCTGGGTGGACGGCGAGCTGGTCGGCTACCGGCAGAAGGGCGACCGGCTGCACGAGCTCAGGGACCGCGAGGTCGCCCTCAAGCGGCGCGACATCGGCATGGTCTTCCAGCGCTTCAACCTGTTCCCGCACATGACCGCCGTCGAGAACGTCATGGAGGCGCCGGTCCAGGTCAAGGGCGAGAGCCGGGCCGACGCCCGCGAGCGCGGGATGGCCCTGCTGGAGCGGGTCGGCCTCGCCGACAAGGCGAAGAACTACCCCTCGCAGCTCTCCGGCGGCCAGCAGCAGCGCGTGGCGATCGCCCGCGCGCTGGCCATGAAGCCCAAGCTGATGCTCTTCGACGAGCCGACCTCCGCGCTCGACCCGGAGCTGGTCGGCGACGTCCTCGACGTCATGCGCGGCCTCGCCGAGGAGGGCATGACCATGGTGGTCGTCACCCACGAGATGGGCTTCGCCCGCGAGGTCGGCGACGCGCTGGTGTTCATGGACGGCGGGGTGGTGGTCGAGTCCGGCAACCCCCGCGAGGTGCTCACCGACCCGCAGCACGAGCGCACCAGGGCCTTCCTGTCCAAGGTGCTCTGAGCCCGTACGCCCGGCGCCCGGCAGGTCACTCCTGCCGGGCGCCGTCGTTTTGCCCGCCCAGGTAATAGGCTGGAGGCAGTCAGCCCGTTACCGACCCCCTGGAAGGACCCCTGTGGAGCTCGCCGCCTACGCCGATCTCGCCGTCCGGCTGGTGAACACCGAGGAGCCCGAGCGCGGCACCGACTCGCTGACCTCCGTGGAGGCGGTGCGCGGTCTCTTCTCCGACTCCTCGCGGGCCCGCTCGCTCGCCGACGAGTCCGACGTGCCCCGGCTGCGGGCGGTGCGGACCCGGCTGCGCGGGGTCTTCGAGGCCGCCGCCGGCGGGGACGAGATCCGCGGCGTCGACCTGCTGAACAGCCTGCTGATGGAGTACCCGGTCAGCCCGCTGATCTCCGGGCACGACTACCTGGACGACGCCGGGCGGCCGCGCTGGCACCTGCACCTGGCCGACAACTCCCCCACCGCCACCGCCCACTTCAGCGCGGTCGCCTGCATGGGCCTGGCCGTCCACCTCACCGAGCTGGGCGCCGACCGGCTCGGCATCTGCCAGGCCGCGCCCTGCCGCAACGCCTACCTGGACACCTCGACCAACCGCTCCCGCCGCTACTGCTCGGACCGCTGCGCGACCCGCGCCAACGTGGCCGCCTACCGGGCCCGCAAGCGCCTGGAGGCGGAGGCGGCGGCCCGGGCGTAGCGGCCCGCTAGACGTCCTCCACCCAGGCGCCGAGCCGGCGGGCCAGGCCCGGCACCCGGGCCAGCCGCGGGGTGAGCAGCAGCCGCTCCAGCCGGCGCCCCGGCGCCAGCCAGACCGGGCTCGGGCGCAGCCGCAGCAGCACCCGGCCGAGCACCAGCTCGTCCGGGACGGCGCCGTAGCTGCGGCTGTCGCTGTCCACCGGGCGGTTGTCGGAGAGCAGCCACCAGCCCGTGGCCCGGCGCTCGGCGGCCCGCTTCACCACCAGCAGGTCCTGCTGGAAGGGGTGCCGGAAGACCACCACCGCGCCGGGCCGGATCGGCGCGCCGTAGCGGACCAGCAGCCGGTCGCCCTCGCGCAGGGTCGGGACCATCGACGGCCCCGCCACGTCGACCAGCCCGAACGGCAGCGCGCCGCCCGGGCCGCGCTCCCCCGCCCCGGCGCCCTCCGCTCGCGTGCTCCGCGCCACGACTCCTCCTCCCGCCCCGCTCGCGCCCCCAGTCTGCCGTACGGACCGCCGTCCGTCCGATGTCCGGATTGCGCCGGTTCCCGGTCCGTCTTTCGCCCTAGGCCCACCGCCCGATCGCGAAACCGGGAGGGCGGAAGGGTAATCTCGGGCGCGGGAAGACGATCTAAGGAAGGACTCCCATGTTCTCTCGTCTGTTTGCACCGCGCGCCACCGTCCACGCCCACTGCGACCTGCCCTGCGGCGTCTACGACCCCGCGCAGGCCAAGCTGGAGGCCGAGTCGGTCAAGGCCACCCAGGAGAAGTACCAGGCCAACGAGGACCCGCACTTCCGCGCCCGCGCCGTCATCATCAAGGAGCAGCGCGCCGAGGCCGTCAAGCACCACATCTCGGTGCTGTGGAGCGACTACTTCAAGGCCCCGCACTTCGAGAAGTACCCGCAGCTGCACCAGCTGATCAACGACACCCTGAAGGCCGCCTCGGCCGCCAAGGCGTCCACGGACCCGGCCACCGGCCAGGCCCTGCTCGACCTGATCGCCCAGGTCGACAAGATCTTCTGGGAGACCAAGCAGGCCTGAGCCTGACGCGTCGCCACCCGACCGCCCCCGTCCGCACCGCCGGACGGGGGCGGTCGTGCGTTCACGTCCGACCCGGCCCGGTAAGGGTTGCCTGCCCTGAGTGGCTGTTATGCTGCCAGGGCGTCCGAGGGGGAAGTCCGGTGCGAATCCGGCGCTGACCCGCAACGGTGAGCACGGCCCGTACCCGCCCGTACGGCCGCGCCAGCCCGATCGCCCTCGGCCGCCGACCTCCCGACAACTCGCCGCGGACTGCGAGGGGAACGGCGCCCCGGCACGCCCCCGGCCCGCGCCCGCCCCGGCGCGCTCCCGGCCCGAGGCAAGGCGCACCCGTGAACCGCGCACCCGTCAACCGTGCAGTCGGCCCGCCCGCCCGCCGAATACCCGTCGTCCCGCTCGCCGCCGGACTCGCCGCCGCCCTGCTGCTCTCCCTGGTCTGCGGGGTCGCCCTCGGCTCCTCCGGGCTCGGCCTGCCCCGGGTGCTGCGGCTCCTGGGCGCCGGGCTGACGGGCGGCCGGCTGGACGCGGACGAGGCGGCCGCGTACGCGATCGTCTGGGAGATCCGGCTGCCGCGCACCGTGCTGGCCGCCGTGGTCGGCGCCGGGCTGGCCGCCTGCGGGGTCGCCGTCCAGGCCCTGGTGCGCAACGCGCTGGCGGACCCCTTCGTGCTCGGCATCTCCTCCGGCGCGGCCGTCGGCGCCAATGCCGTGATGCTGTTCGGCGCCTTCGCCTCGCTCGGGGTGTGGGCGATCTCCGCCTCCGCCTTCGGCTCCGCGCTGGCCGCCATGACCCTGGTCTACGTCGCGGCCCGCACCGCGTACGGGCTCACCCCGCTGCGGCTGGTGCTCACCGGCACCGCGCTGTCCTACGGCTTCTCCGCCGCCACCACCCTGATGGTCTTCGCCGCCGACCGCGGCGAGGCCGCCCGGGACGTCATGATGTGGCTGCTCGGCAGCCTCGGCGGCGCCACCTGGGGCAAGGTGCCGATCGCCGCCGTCACCGTGCTGGCCGGGCTCGCCTACCTGGCCTGCACCGCCGGGCGGCTGGACGCGCTCGCGATGGGCGACGAGACCTCCGCCTCGCTCGGCGTGGCCCCGGACCGGCTGCGCCGCGAGCTGTTCGTGGTGACCGCCGCCGTCACCGGCACCGTGGTCGCGGTCAGCGGGGCGATCGGCTTCGTCGGGCTGCTGATGCCGCACCTGGCGCGGATGCTGGTCGGCGCCGGGCACCGCCGGGTGCTGGTGGTCGCGCCGCTCGCCGGGGCGCTGCTGCTGGTCTGGGTGGACATCGCCTCGCGCACCCTGCTGGCGCCCGCCGAACTGCCCGTCGGGGTGTTCACCGCGGTGCTCGGCGTGCCCGCCTTCCTGGTGATGATGCGCCGCCGCGGCCAGGCCTTCGGAGGTGCCCGGTGACCGCGACGACCGACCCGACCCCGGCGCACGCCCAGGACCTCGCCGTCGACGGCGTCTCGGTGGAGCTGGCCGGCACCCGGCTGGTCCACGAGGTGAGCCTGGCGGCCGCCGCCGGGCAGGTGGTCGGGCTGATCGGCCCCAACGGCAGCGGCAAGTCGACCCTGCTGCGCTGCGTCTACCGGGTGCTGAAGCCGGCCGGCGGCGTGGTCCGGCTGGCCGGCGACGACCTGCACGCCCTCACCGCCCGCGAGAGCGCCCGCCGGGTGGCCGCGCTGACCCAGGAGCACTCCGCCGAGTTCGACTTCACCGTCGCCGAGGTGGTCGCCATGGGCCGGCTGCCGCACCGCCGCGGCTTCGGCGTCCAAGTCGACGGGGACGAGCGGCGCTGCGCCGAGGCGCTGCGCAAGGTCCGGGCCGGGCACCTCGCCGAGCGGGGCTTCCTGAGCCTGTCCGGGGGCGAGAAGCAGCGGGTGCTGTTCGCCCGCGCGCTGCTCCAGGAGCCGCGCCTGCTGGTGCTCGACGAACCCACCAACCACCTCGACATCGCGCACCAGTTGGAGGTGCTGGCGCTCGCCCGCGAGGCCGGTCCGACGGTGCTCACCGCGCTGCACGACCTCAACCTGGCGGCGGGCCACTGCGACCTGCTGTACGTCCTGCGGGACGGCCGGATCGTCGCCTCCGGGCCGCCCGACGAGGTGCTCCGACCCGCCCTGCTGGCCGAGGTGTTCGGCGTCCGGGGCACCCCGGTGCGCCACCCGGAGACCGGCGCCCTCCAGCTGCTCTTCGACCGCCTCCCCTGACCCCCCAAGGAACTCCCGTGCGCACCAAGGCCGTTGCCGCCACCGCCCTGCTCGCCCTCGGACTCGTCGGCTGCGGCGCCGAGATCGCCCCGAAGGAGGCCGCCACCGCCTCCGCCCACTACCCCGTGACGGTGGACAACTGCGGGGAGAAGCTCACCTTCGCGCAGAAGCCCGCCCGGGTGGTGACCAACGACGTCAACATCACCGAACTGATGCTCTCGCTCGGCCTCGCCGACCGGATGGCCGGCTACGTGATGCCCGACGACAAGGGGAAGATCGACCAGGTCGCCTGGAAGGACGGCTACCAGCAGACCACCTGGCTCTCCAAGAAGATCCTCACCAAGGAGATCGCGCTGGACGCCAAGGCCGACCTGGTCTTCGCCGGCTGGCACTACGGCTTCGACGAGGGCAGCGGCGTCACCCCGCAGGCCTTCAAGGCGCTCGGCGTCGACTCGTACGTGCTCAGCGAGTCCTGCCGCAGCGGCAAGGGCACCGAGCGCGGCGTGATGGACCCGCTGGAGGCGCTCTACACCGACCTGGCCAACCTCGGCGAGATCTTCGACGTCAAGGACCGCTCCGACCAGCTGATCGCGGACTTCAAGGCGCGGATCGCCGCCGTCCCGCCGGCCGAGCGCCGCCCCTCCGTCTTCCTGTACGACAGCGGGCAGGACAAGCCGTACACCGCCGGGAAGTTCGCCGCCGCCAACGAGATCATCGCCAAGGCGGGCGGGACCAACATCATGGGCGACCTCGCCGACAGTTGGGTCACGGCCGGCTGGGAGAGCGTGGTGCGGCGCGACCCCGAGGTGATCGTGATCAACGACTACGCGACGCCGAAGGCCGAGGAGAAGCGGAAGTTCCTGATGTCCTTCCCGCCGCTGGCCGACGTCGCCGCGGTCAGGAACGGCCGGATCTTCGTCATGGACTACGTCGACCTGGTGGAGAGCCCGCGCAACCCGGCCGCGATCAGCGCGCTGGCCGCCTACCTGCGCACCGTGCCGGCCCCCTGACCGGCCCGGATCCCGCTCCTCCGGGTCCGGGCGGCCGCGGGCGTACGCTCAAGGTACGAGCCGACGGAACCCGACCGGAGGAGCGAGATCATGACCACCACGACGGCCCCCGCCGCCTTCGACACCCGCGCACTGCGCGAGGGCATCGAACGCCGCGACGCCGAGGCCCTCCTGGCGCTCTACGCGGAGGACGCCGAACTGCGCATGGTCGACCGCAAGACCCAGCCCAGCCACCCCCTGGTGATGCACGGGCGGGAGGAGATCGGCGCCATGCTGGACGACGTCTACGGCCGCGAGATGACCCACACACTGGAACAGGTGGTCGTCCAGGGCGACCACGTCGCCTTCCTGGAGTCCTGCCGGTACCCGGACGGCGTCCGGGTGCTGATGTCCTCGATGGCCGGTCTGCGGGACGGCCGGATCATCGACCAGACCTCCCTCCAGGCCTGGGACGAGACCGGTCCCGAGCAGTAGGCTCACGGACATGATCCGCACCGCCGTCGCCACCGACGTCCCCGTCGTCCACGCCATGATCCGCGAACTCGCGGAGTACGAGAAGGCCCTGCACGAGGCGAAGGCCACCGAGGAGCAGCTGCACGAGGCCCTGTTCGGCGAGAACCCGGCCCTGTTCGGGCTGATCGCCGAGGACGACGCCACCGGTGAACCGGTCGGCTTCGCGGTCTGGTTCCGCAACTTCTCGACCTGGCGCGGCACCCACGGGATCTACCTGGAGGACCTGTACGTCCGCCCGGAGGCGCGCGGCGGCGGCCACGGCAAGGCGCTGCTGCTGGAACTCGCCCGGATCGCCGTCGAGCGCGGCTACTCCCGGGTCGAGTGGTCGGTCCTGGACTGGAACCAGCCCTCGATCGACTTCTACAAGTCGATCGGCGCGGTGCCGATGGACGAGTGGACGGTGTACCGGCTCTCCGACGGGGCGCTGGCCGCCGCCGGGCAGCGCTGAACGGCTCCCGGGAGTCCGGGGAAAGGGTCTGCCACCCTGCGTCGCAATGCCTTACCATGAGTAACTCCCGAACCGGGGTGCGGAAGGCAGAGCGATGGCGGATCCGCGGCGCCGGGCCCCCTTCGGGGGTAGCAAGCGGTAACAAGCGGGGTACCAAGAAAGCACAGCGCGCCACCCAGGAGGCAAGGGTGTCCCAGATCGACGGCGATCTCGGCGTTCAGGACTTCGTGGAGGTCCGGCTGCCCGCAGCCGGGGCCTACCTCTCCGTCCTGCGAACAGCGACGGCCGGGTTGGCGGCCCGGTTGGACTTCACGCTCGACGAGATCGAGGACCTGCGGATCGCGGTCGACGAGGCCTGCGCCATCCTGCTCCAGCAGGCGGTGCCCGGCTCCGTACTGTCCTGCGAGTTCCGGCTGGTCGGCGACTCGTTGAAGGTCACCGTCTCCGCCCCGACCACCGACGGCAAGGCTCCCGAACGGGACACCTTCGCCTGGACGGTGCTCTCCGCCCTGGCCGGCGAGGTCGACTCCTCGGTCGCCGAGGACAGGACCGTGACGATCAGCCTGCACAAGAAGCGCGGCGGGTCCCCCTCCCACTAGTCGGGCGCCGGACCGCACCGCACGACCGAGCAGCACCGAGCAGCACCCGCGCAAGGGCCGTCCGCCGCTCCCCCGCTCAGGGGACCGACGGACGGCTCCCGGTACCGCCGCCCACGCGGTACGACCAACGAGACGATTCCGGGGCCACCGGCCCCGGTGCTCCCGGAACGGAACGGGGGAATGGCCGTGAGTGATCTGGACCGTACCGGCCTCGCGACGGCGGGACCTGCCGTACCGACCCAGGCGAGCGTTCCCGGCCTCGCCGCCAACGACGAAGCGCACCCGAAGGACGCCCAGCGGATGAGCCACCCCACCGAGCCGACGTCCGAGCCGACGCCTGCCTCCGCGCCCCCGCCGGACCCGGTGGACGAGACGGCCCCGGCCGTCGGGGCGGAACCGGCGGTCGAGGCCGACCCCGCGGTCGAGGCCGAGCCGACGGCCGAGGTCGAGCCGCACGTCGCCCTGCCCGCCCAGGGCTCGCACCGCACCGGCGCCCCGGACCGGGAGGCCGCCCGCGCGCTGTTCGTCCGGCTGTCCGCACTGCCCGAGGGCTCCCCGGAGCGGGTCGAGCTGCGCAACCAGCTGGTGCGGATGCACATCCCGCTGGTCGAGCACCTGGCCCGGCGCTTCCGCAACCGGGGCGAGCCGCTGGACGACCTGACCCAGGTCGCCACCATCGGCCTGATCAAGTCGGTGGACCGCTTCGACCACGAGCGCGGGGTCGAGTTCTCCACCTACGCGACGCCGACCATCGTCGGGGAGATCAAGCGGCACTTCCGCGACAAGGGCTGGGCGGTGCGCGTCCCGCGCCGCCTCCAGGAGCTGCGGCTGTCGCTCACCACGGCGACCAGCGAGCTCTCCCAGCGGCACGGCCGCTCCCCCACGGTGCACGAGCTGGCCGAGCACCTGGGGATCTCCGAGGAGGACGTCCTGGAGGGCCTGGAGTCCGCCAACGCGTACTCCACGCTGTCCCTGGACGTGCCGGACAGCGACGACGAGTCGCCGGCCGTCGCGGACACCCTGGGCGCGACCGACGAGGCGCTGGAGGGCGTCGAGTACCGCGAGTCGCTCAAGCCGCTTCTGGCCCAACTGCCGCCCCGGGAGCAGAAGATCCTGGTGCTGCGGTTCTTCCGGAACATGACCCAGTCGCAGATCGCCGCCGAGGTGGGGATCTCCCAGATGCACGTGTCCCGGCTGCTCGCCCGGACGTTGGCCCAGCTGCGGGAGAAGCTCCTGGTGGAGGAGTAGGACTGACGCTCCTTCAGTCCCCCCGGCTTCAAGCCCCCGGCCTCAGGCCCCCGGCGGCCCTGTACCCCTAGTCCTCGGACGGGGCGTACAGGGCCGCCGTCGACTTCGGGTTCAGCAGGCAGCCGATGCCCACCAGGCCGAGCGCCCCGACCAGCACGCCGACCGCGATCATCGCGCCGCCGCTCTCGGCCATGTAGTAGCCGACCGGCAGGCAGATCGAGTTGGTCAGCACCGCCGGACTGCGGCCCCAGCGGCGCTCCTTGAGCAGGGCGCGGGCGGCCAGCACCGGCAGCACCCCGAGCAGCACGATGACCGCTCCGCCGAACTCGTTCAGGGCCAGCTGCTTGGACTGGCCGGACAGCGCGGCCACCATGTCCCAGACGCCGACGACGGCCAGCGCGGCGCCCGCCAGGGCCGTGATGGCGGCGCCCAGGGTCAGGGAGGCCGGGCGGCCGGATCCGGCCGAGGGTACGGGTGCGGAGGTTTCTGCGGTCACTCCAGCAGGGTAGCCGCCGGTTGCTCCGTACCGACCCGTAGGCTTTCCCCATGCGCGCTCTCCTGGTCGTGAACCACAAGGCCACCACCACCAGTGGCCGGACCAGGGACGTCCTGATCCACGCCCTGCGCAGCGATCTCAAGCTGGAGGTCGCCGAGACCCGCTACCGGGGCCACGCGCGCGACCTGGCCCGCGAGGCGGCGGAGGACGGCACGGTCGACCTGGTGGTGGCGCTGGGCGGGGACGGCACCGTCAACGAGGTGGTGAACGGGCTGCTGGCGCACGGCCCGGGCGAGAAGGTCCCGCGACTGGCCGTGGTGCCGGGCGGTTCGACCAATGTGTTCGCCCGCGCGCTGGGCCTGCCCAACGACCCGGTGGAGGCCACCGGCGCCCTGCTGGACGCGCTGGAGCACGGCCGGGAGCGGCCGATCGGGCTGGGCAAGGCGATGACCGACGGGCTGCCGGACCGCTGGTTCACCTTCACCGCCGGCCTCGGCTTCGACGCCGGGGTGGTCGGGCGGGTCGAGGAGCAGCGCCGGGCCGGGCGCAAGTCCACCCACGCCCTGTACGTCGGCCAGGCCCTGCGGCACTACTTCACCCAGCGTGAGCAGCGCCGTTCCGGCCCCGTCTCCCTGGAGCTGCCGGGCCACGAGCGGGTTCCGGGCCTGGTGCTGTCGATAGTCAGCAACACCTCTCCCTGGACGTTCCTCGGCAACCGTCCGGTCTACCCCTCACCGCTCGCCTCCTTCGACACGGACCTGGACGTCTTCGGCATCACCCGGATGACGGCGTTCGGCACCGCTCGAACGGTCCGTCAGATCCTGCGGTCGTACACGACTTCGAGTGACGGCGCCCCTCCCAGCGGCCCCTCCGGGAAGCACGTCGTCTCCTATCACGACGTCAGACACTTCACCTTGGTTTCGGAGGAACCGGCCCCGTTCCAGGTCGACGGGGACCATCTTGGAGACAGGAGTCGCGTCAGTTTCACAGGCGTACGGCGGGCACTGCGTGTGATTGTGTGACTGGAAGGGGGGTTCCTCCTTCTTCTCGAACGCACAAGCCCCCTTCACTCCATAGAAGTACTGGCTGTGAGCTAGGCGACACCGAAGAATCCAAAATTCCTCCCCGAAGGGGGTTGTATCCGAGCCCGAGGTTTGCGAACCTCTACATGGCGATCGGGACACATCGCAGCGACGGCAACTCCGGAACCACAGGAGCGCCGACCGCGGGGTGTCCCTCGAATCGCCGAATCCCCCCCAGCACAGACCACCCGGGCCCGACGGGCCTTTGGTCTCTTTTGCTGTTGCGGGATTCGTGAAAGCGTTCACATTCACAAGCCATTCGATTATGCCGATCGGGCCACCCCCCGCGGCAGGAGGAGTTGGACGACCATGGACTGGCGCCACCGCGCTGTCTGCCGCGAAGAGGACCCCGAGCTGTTCTTCCCGATCGGGAACACCGGTCCTGCTCTGCTGCAGATCGAGGAAGCCAAGGCCGTGTGCCGCCGCTGTCCGGTGATGGAGCAGTGCCTCCAGTGGGCGCTCGAGACCGGTCAGGACGCCGGCGTCTGGGGCGGCATGAGCGAGGACGAGCGCCGCGCGATGAAGCGCCGTGCAGCCCGCAACCGCGCCCGCACCGCCTGATCACCCGGCGATCACACGCCGTAGTACCAGCAGTGACCGCAGTACCGATCGACACATGATCAAAGGCTTCCCTGCACCTCCTGGTGAAGCCTTCCGCACCAAGGACCTCGCCCAGCCAGGTCCCGCGACACCGGACCCGCCCAAGCACTTGATACTGTTCACTTAGAGCAATATCGTGGAGCTGTGGCGCTCACCGTGTGCAACGCACCGGCGAGGTGTCGCACCACCCAGAGCCCCCGCTCCGGCCGACTCCCCCCGACGGCCGGAACGGGTTGAGAGGCCCTGTCGACCCACCCCCCCCCGGTCGACAGGGCCTCGTTTCTGTTTCCGCACCCTGTTCCGCACCCCGGCGTGCGGGTGCGCGCACCCGGCGCTTCCGCCGGACGCACGCCCCCTCCACGCACCTGTGCGCATCCCCGCGCAACGGTTTCCCCGCGCGACGGCTTCGCCACGGACGGGGATCTCAGCGGACGGGGATCTCCAGGATCACCTTCGTACCGCCGTTCGGGCCGGCCACCATGTCGAAGGTGCCGCCCAGTTCGCCGGTGGCCAGCGTCCGGACGATCTGCAGCCCGAGGTTGCCCGCCGTCTTCGGGTCGAAGCCCTCCGGCATGCCGCGGCCGTCGTCCTGCACCGTGATCAGCAGGTACTCCTCCGGCCGGGCGCCGCCGTTCCAGGTGTCCGACCAGCCCTTGCCGGTCGCCGGGGCCCGCCCGCGCAGCGCGCTGACCTCCAGGTTCCCGGAGGCGGTCGGACCGAACGCGTGCTCCAGGGCGTTCTGGAGCAGTTCGGTCAGCACCATCGACAGCGGGGTGGCCACCTCGGCGGAGAGGATCCCGAAGCTGCCGGTGCGGCGGGTCGCCACCCGGCCGTCCTGGGTCAGCTCCATCGCCATCGCCAGCACCCGGTCGGCGATCTCGTCGAAGGCCACCTGCTCGTCCAGCGCCTGGGAGAGCGTCTCGTGCACGATCGCGATCGAGCCGACCCGGCGCACCGCCTCGTCCAGCGCGGCCCGGGCGGACTCCGACTCCATCCGACGGGACTGCAGCCGCAGCAGGGCCGCGACGGTCTGCAGGTTGTTCTTCACCCGGTGGTGGATCTCCCGGATGGTGGCGTCCTTGGTCATCAACTCGCGGTCGCGGCGGCGCAGCTCGGTCACGTCCCGGCAGAGCACCAGCGAACCGGTCAAGGTGCCCTTGGGCTTGAGCGGGATCGCCCGCAGGGTCACCACTCCCCCCTGCGCCTCCACCTCGGTCTGCCGGGGCGCCCAGCCGCTCGCCAGCTTCACCAGCGCCTCGTGGACGGCCGAGCGGGACGGCGGGGCGAGGTCGGCGGTGGCCCGGCCGAGGTGGCTGCCGACCAGGTCGGTGGTGAGGCCGAGGCGGTGGTACGCGGAGAGGGCGTTGGGGCTGGCGTAGGTGACCACGCCGTCCGCGTCCAGCCGGATCAGGCCGTCGCCGACCCGGGGGGCCGCGTCCATGTCGGCCTGCTCGACGCCGGGGAAGGGGAAGGAGCCGGCCGCGATCATCTGGGCCAGGTCGGAGGCGCTCTGGAGGTAGGTGAGCTCCAGCCGGCTGGGGGTGCGGACGGTCAGCAGGTTGGTGTTGCGGGCGATCACGCCCAGCACCTTGCCCTCGCGCCGGACCGGGATCGACTCGACCCGGACCGGGACCTCCTCGCGCCACTCCGGGTCGCCCTCGCGCACGATCCGGCCCTCGTCGAAGGCGGCGTCCAGCAGCGGGCGGCGGCCGCGCGGGACGAGGTGGCCGACCATGTCGTCCTGGTAGGAGGTGGGCCCGGTGTTGGGCCGCATCTGCGCCACCGAGACGTAGCGGATGCCGTCCCAGGTGGGGATCCACAGCACCAGGTCGGCGAAGGAGAGGTCGGAGAGCAGCTGCCACTCCGAGACCAGGTGGTGGAGCCATTCCACGTCGGCCCCGGTGAGGGTGGTGTGGCGGCGGACGAGTTCGTTCAGCGAGGGCACATGGCGAGGGTAGCGCCGCCGGTCCAGGCGGGGCGCGCCAGGCCTCCCGCCGGGTCCGGACACCCCCTGAGTTGTTTAGACCAATTTTCCGGGAGGCCTGGACAACCGAGATTGGTCTAGTCCACAATGGAAGGGCACCAAGGAGAGGTCCCCGCGCAACTGCCCTGACCGCGCGCGGCCCCTCCTCGGTCGGACGCCGCAGATCGAGGACCCCGCACAGTTCTCGATCCCATCTGGCGCCCGACGACAGCTCCGGGCTGCGGTGCCGCATGGGTTGAGGGTCCCGTGTCGGCGCCGTGGCCCGTAGTGTTTTCCACCCCCGGGACCATGTCTCCGCCGCTCAACGAGCCGGCCCCGGTCCACAACCCGTGGACCGGGGCCGGCTCGCGTGCGGGACGCGGGAGGGGCTATCGCGTCTCGGTGACCTTGGCCAGGGCGCGCGGGGCGTCCGGGTCCTGGCCGCGGGCGATGGTGACCTCGTAGGCCAGCAGCTGCAGCGGCAGGATCTCCAGGATCGGCTGCACCTCCTCGGGCACGCCGGCCGGCAGCGCGAAGCCGGCCGAGGCGGCGTCCACCTGCGCCTGCTGGCCGACCACCACCAGGTCCGCGCCGCGCCCGCGCAGCCGGTCCAGCACCGGCTGGAGGGCCTCGCCGCCCTTGCCGTCCGGGACGATCGCGATGACCGGCGAGACGTTGTCCACCATCGCCAGCGGGCCGTGCAGCAGGTCGGCGCCGGAGAACGGGGTGGCCGGGATGTAGGTGGTCTCCATCAGCTTGAGCGCCGCCTCGCGGGCGGTCGGGTAGCCGTAGCCGCGCGAGGTGATCACCAGGCGCTGGGCGAAGCGGTAGCGCTCGGCCAGCGCCTTCACCTCGGCCCGGCGGGACAGCACCCCGGCGGCCAGGCCCGGCAGCTCCTTGGCGGCCGCGCCGTCGCCCCCGCGCAGGCCCTCGACCAGCAGGTAGAGCGCCAGCAGCTCGGCGGTGTACGTCTTGGTGGCCGGCAGCGCCTTCTCCGGGCCGGCCAGCACGTCGATGTGGAACTCGGAGACCTCGGCGAGCGGCGAGGCGGCGTTGTTGGTCACCGCGAGCGTGACGGCCCCGGCCTCGCGGGCGGCCTTGGTGGAGGCCACCAGGTCGGGCGAGCCGCCGGACTGGCTGACGGTGACGACCAGCACGTCGGTGAGGTCCGGCTTGGCGCCGTACGCGGTGGTGGTGGACATCGAGGTCAGGCCGGCCGGCTTGCCGAGCAGGATCTCGATCAGGTACTTGGCGTACAGCGCGGCGTTGTCGGACGTGCCGCGCGCGGTGAGCAGGACGAAGCGCGGGCGGCGGGCGGCGATCTGTGCGGCGACCTCGCGGATCTTCGGGGCACCCTCGTCGAGGATGCGCTGGAGGACGGCCGGCTGCTCGGCCATCTCCGCCGCCATGATCCGGCCGGGGACGGGAACGGTCTGCGGGTCGGACATCTGGGTCTGCCTCCGGTGAGACGGTTCGACCCCGCTCGGGCGGCTGCCCGGCGGGGACCTCCAGGCGGCGAGTCCGCACACTCGCTGCGGTCCTTCGTCCCACGATCCTACGGGCGCGCCCGCCGCCGGGCACCTCCGTCCGCACACCCGCGCGCCCCGCGCGCACGCCCACCCGCGCACCCCTCCGGACGCCCTTCCGACGACGGGACGGGCATCCGGAGACGGGCGCGACGGGAGGTCAGGACGCCTTGTTGATCAGCTGGTCGATCGCGGCGTCGGCCTCCTTGGTGGCCTGGTCCACCGACTTGCCCTTGAGGATCGAGGTCAGCATGTCCGGGATGATCTTCTGCTTCTCGACCGCGCCCCAGCCGGGGGCCAGCGGGGTGAACCAGGCGTCCGGGACGGCGTTGGCCGCGGCGGCGGTGCTCGGCTTGCTCTTCAGCGGGTTCAGCTGGGTCAGGTTGTTCGGCAGGATGTCCTTGTCGGCCAGCGCCTGCTCGGACTTGGTGCTGGTGAACATCCGGATCCAGTCGGTGGCCAGCGCCACCTGCTGGGACTTGGCGGTGACGGCGAGGTCGGAGCCGCCGATGAAGGTCGGCAGCGGCTTGCCGTCCGGGCCGGGCATGGTGGCCACCTTGACGGCGTCCTTGAGGCTCGGGTCGCCGGTGACCGGCGCGGTGACGCTGGCCGCCTCGTAGCCGTTGCCGTAGAAGGACGCGGCGTGCCCGCGGGCCATCGACTCGAACTGGTTCTGCTCGTTCACCGCCAGGTCGCCCTTGTTGTACTTGCGCACCAGGTCGACGAAGTGGCTGATGCCCTGCTGGGACTTGGGGTCGTGCAGGGTGCCGTGCCAGTTGCCGGAGCCGTCGAACTTGGCGATGCCGCCGCCGTACGCGGCCACGTAGCTCATCGCGGCGTACCAGTACGGGCCGGGCAGGTAGAGCGGGGAGAAGGTCTTGTCGGCCTTGTTCCGGTCCGCGACCTTGTCCAGCGCGGCCAGCAGCTCCGCCTCGGTCTTCGGGAAGTCGGCGCTGCCGGTGGCCTGCTGGAAGGCGGTGGAGTTGTAGATGGCGACCCGGGAGCCGGCGTAGTAGGGCACGCACCAGAGCTTGTCCTGGTACGTACAGGTGTTGGCGAGCGCCTTGATCCAGCTGTCGGAGTTGTCGAAGGTGCCGCGGTCCACCGGGGCCAGCGCGCCGGAGAGCACGTACTTCATGGTCTCGGTGTTGCCCAGCTCGACCACGTCGGGGGCGCTGCCGTCGGCGATGGCCTTGTCGAGCTTGGCCAGCTTGTCGGCCCAACCCTGGTAGGCGAGCTTGAGGGTGACGTTCGGGTACTTCGCCGCGAACTCGTCGTTGACCCGCTGGACCAGGTCCGGCCAGTTCTTCTGGGCGTCGTCCATCAGCCAGACGGTGACGGTGCCACCGGCGGCCTTCGGGTCCGCGGAACCGGCCGCGCCGGCGTCGCCCGAGGGCTTCGCCGTCGAGGAACAGGCCGTCAGACCGACCGCCAGTGCCAGGGTCCCGAGCGTCGAGATGAGCTGACGCTTCTTCACGCCATCCTCCGAGGGGTGTAGAGCCGTTGTGCCCGCCGGCAGCGTGATTGGCGCCCGTGGCGGAGAGTCCGGACAGGGGGCGGCGAAGAGCTTGGGGGAGGGCCGATACCACATCCGGCGAGGTTGAATCTCGAACCGGATGACTGGACTCTGGCCTAGACCATAGGTGGTGTCAACGACCAAAAGCCTTCGTCGGGGCGGCCGTTGCAGAGCCGTTGTACCGCGTGGCCGCCAGTCGTCGTTCCGTCACCCTAAGTAGGTCTTAAGGTGGATTTAAGGCCTGCTTGAGGGAACACGGTCACTCGGTGGTCTCCCGGGTCGACGGCGGGGAAACAGAACGGGCCCGCCATGCGACATGCGCATGACGGGCCCGTTCACCGACGCCACCGGACAGCGCCGGTGACGTCGCGTCGATCGTGTCAGCCGACCGCTCCCGGCTGCCCGGTGAGGACCTCCACGGCCGCCAGTCCGCAGACCCGGGCGGCGCCGTGGGTGGCGATGTACAGCGCGCCGACCGGCTCCGACTGGGGCAGGCCCATCTCGACCACGGCGGCGTCCGGCCGGGCCGCCACCAGGCGGCGCAGCGCGGCGGACATCCACGCGTGCCGGTGCGCGTCCCGGACCACCAGCACCAGGCGGCGGCCCTCGGCGCCGGCCAGCAGCTCGCCGACCAGGGCGTCCAGCAGCTCCGGCGCGGCCTCGGCCGCCGACACCGCGCGGGTGCGGGTGCCGGGGAAGCGGTCCGCCAGCATGCCGGCCACACCCCACGGGGTGACGTCGCCGACCGCGATGTTCGGCTCGTCCGAGAACGAGGCCACGTACGGGCGCTCGCTCACCGGCGGCACCACCTGGCCCGGCGCCCGGACCACCTTGAGCGCCCGGCGCGCGGCCCGCAGGCCGACCGCCAGGTCCGGCTCGACCCGCTCGCCCTGGGCCGCGATCCGGCCCCAGCTGCCCAGCGCCCGGACCCGCTCGGCGGCGTCCGCCAGCCGCTCCTCGGCGAGCAGGCCGGAGCGCACGCCCGCCACGATGGCGTCGCGCAGCATCAGCACGGTCTCCTCGTCGGCCAGCCCGCCGCCGACGCAGATCGCGTCCGCGCCGGCCGCCAGGGCCAGCACGGTGCCCTCGCCCATCCCGAAGGTGTCGGCGATGGCGCCCATCTCGATCGCGTCGCTGACGATCAGGCCCTGGTAGCCGAGGCCGCCGTCGGCCGGGGCCGCGCGCAGCAGGTCGCGCAGCACGGTCGGGCTCAGGGTGGCCGGCAGCTTCGGGTCCAGCGCCGGGATCATGATGTGGGCGGTCATCACGGCCTTGGTGCCGGCCGCGATCGCCGCCTGGAACGGGATCAGGTCGCGGGCCCGCAGCACGTCCAGGTCGACGTCGATGACCGGCAGGCCGTGGTGCGAGTCCACCGCGGTGTCGCCGTGGCCGGGGAAGTGCTTGGAGCAGGCGGCCACGCCGGCCGACTGCAGGCCCTCCACCCAGGCGGCGGTGTGCCGGGCGCACAGCTCGGGGTCGGCGCCGAAGGAGCGGACGCCGATGACCGGGTTGCGCGGGTTGGAGTTGACGTCCGCGGTGGGCGCCCAGTTGTAGTTGACGCCGGCCGCGGCCAGTGCCCGGCCCAGCTCGCGGGCGACGTCCCGGGTCAGCGCCGGGTCGTCGATCGCGCCGAGCGCGAGGTTGCCCGGCCAGGACGAGCCGGAGCCCGCCTCCAGCCGGGTGACGTCGCCGCTCTCCTCGTCGATGGCGATCAGGAGGTCGGGGTTCTCGGCGCGCAGCGCCCGGGTGAGCGCGGACAGCTGGTCGAGGTCGACCACGTTGCGGTCGAACAGCGCGACCGAGCCGAGGCCCGCGGCGAGGTGGCGGCGCAGCCACTCCGGCGGCTCGGTGCCGACGAAGCCGGGCTGGAGGACGGTCAGGGCGTCGCGGTGCAGCTGGTCGCTGTCCGGCACGGTGGGAACGAGGATGCTCACGTGGACTCAGCCCTTCACGGCGCCGTCGGTCAGACCGCCGACCGCCTTGCGCTGGAGGAAGACGAACAGGATCAGCACGGGGATGGCGAACATCGTGGACGCGGCCATGGTGGCGCCCCAGTCGTTGCCGAAGGCGGTCTTGAAGGACGACAGCCACAGCGGCAGCGTCTTGCCCTGGTCCTTGTTGAGGATCAGGACGAGCGGGAACTCGTTCCACGCCGTGATGAAACCGAACAGCGAGGTCGACATCAGGCCCGGGGCCAGCAGCGGGAAGATCACCTTCACGAAGGCCTGGGAGCGGGTGCAGCCGTCCACCATGGCCGACTCCTCCAGCTCCTTCGGCACCGCGGCGATGAAGCTGCGCAGCGTCCAGATGGTGAAGGGCAGGACCATCATCATGTAGAAGAGGGTCAGCGGCACCAGGCTGTTCAGCATGTCGTTGTCGCGGGAGATGATGTAGACCGCGATGGTCATGACCTCCCAGGGCGCCATCTGGGCCATCATGATGACCAGCACGAAGGCCTTGCGGCCGCGGAACCTCATCCGGGCGATGGCGAAGGACGCCAGGGTGGCGATCACCAGTGACCCGAGCACCGCGCCGACGGTGACGACGACGCTGTTGAGGACGTACGTCCAGAAGTTCGGCGCGTTGACCGCGGTGGTGAAGTGCTCGAAGGTCGCGTCGAGCGGGATGAACACCGGCGTCGGGCTGATGATGTCGCTGTTCTGCTTGAACGCGGTCGCGAACATCCAGTAGACGGGGAACACGAAGAAGACGGCGAGGACGGCCGCGATCACGTTCAGCCAGGTACGTCCGAAGAGAGAGCGCCTCACAGCTCGTCCTCCTGCTTGATCATGATGCGGAAGTAGTACGCCATCAGCACGCCCAGCATCAGGATGGTGAGCACCGCGATCGCGGAGCCGACGCCGTAGTGCTGGCCGGCCGAACCCTCCAGGAAGGCGTGCACCGGCAGGGTCCGGGTCAGCTTCTCCGGTCCACCGGCGTTGACCGCGTAGACCTGGGTGAACGCCTTGAACACCCAGATGACCTCGAGGAAGGTCGTGGCCAGGAAGAACGGCTTCAGGTTGGGGAAGATCACCGCGGTGAAGATCTTGCGCGCGCCGGCGCCGTCCATCCGGGCCGCCTCGTAGAGCTCCTTCGGGATGGTGGTCAGGCCGGCGTACATGTTGAACGCCACGAACGGGATCGACATCCAGACGATCAGCAGGATGATCACGAAGAACGTCGAGTACTGGTTGCTGAGCCAGTTGTAGCCGTGCATCGACTGCCAGCCGAGCTGCTCCAGGATCCAGTTGACGACGCCCCACTGGGAGTCGAACAGCCAGGTGTAGACGGTGGTCGCGGCGACCACCGGCATGGCCCAGGCCAGCAGCAGCGCGACCTGGAGCACCAGCCGCATCTTCTTGCCGAGCTGGTTCAGCAGCAGACCGATCAGGGTGCCGCCGACCATGATCAGCACCACGTTGACCAGGGTGAAGACGATGGTCCGGCCGGTGACCGACCAGAACTCCGGGTCGGTCAGCTGCTCCTTGTAGTTGTCGAAACCCGTCCACTCGGTCAGGTGCAGGACCAGCTGGCGCCTGTTGAGGTTCTGGAACGACAGCAGGACCGTCTTGAGCAGCGGCCAGCCCAGCAGGGCCAGGGTCGCCACGGTGGCCGGCAGCAGCAGCAGGTACGGCGCGAGGCGTGAGCCCAGGCTGGGGCCGCCCGCGGATCTGGCGCCCTTCGGCGCGGTGCCCTTCGAGCCGCCGCCCGAGGCGCTCGTCTCTTGACCGGCCACAGCGGCCTTCCCTGGGTCCGGGGACTGTGTCTGCACCCGCTCCGAATGCACAGCCATCGTTCTCACTTCCTCACAACCTGGCCACGACGGACAGGCGCCGCCCACCGGCCCCCCGCCGGGGGCCGGTGAACGACGCTGCTGGGACCCGCCTCCGGACTCCCGCCTGCGGGAGGGCCGAGGACGGGTCCCGGGTGCTTACTGCTTCTGGTTGAGCTTCTTGGCGATCTCGTCGTCGTACTTCTTGGCCGTGGAGGCGAAGTCGCCGCCCTGGAGGACAGCGGTCAGGAACTCCTTGACCGGGTTCGGGTTGTCCTCGACGCTGGACCAGTTCGGGGTGTTCGGGGTGATCGCGCCGACGGTGGCGCCCTGCTGGGCGGCCTTGGCGAAGTCGCCCTGGATGTTGGCGTTCAGCGCGGGCTTGTTCGTGGTGATGCCGGCGGCGGCGAACAGACCCTCGTTCTTGTCGTTGAGGGCGATCTTCAGGTAGTCCTTGGCCATGTCGGTGTTCTTGCTCTGCGAGGCGATCGCGAGGTTCGAACCACCGAGGAACACGCCGGTGGGCTTGTCGGCGGTCTTGCCGGGGAGCGCGAAGTAGCCGATCTTGTCCTTCGGCATGGCCTTCTCGTCCGGCAGCTCCCAGCCGAGGCCGATCATGGCGCCGACGTTGCCCTGGGCGAAGACGTCCTTCTGCTGCGGGGTGGCCTCGTCCTTGTCCTTCGGACCGGTGGCCGAGTAGCCCTGGAGCTTCTTGTAGGTCTCGAAGGCCTTCTGGCTCTCGGGCGAGCCCAGGCCGCCGACCCACTTGTCGCCGTCCTTCTTGGCGATCTTGCCACCCTCGCTGGTGAGCAGACCGAAGTAGACGTACCACTCCTGGCCGGGCATGTAGATCGGGTCGACGACGCCCTCGGTGGTCTTCAGCTTCTCCAGGTCGCTGTAGAACTCCTCCAGGGTCTTCGGCGTGTCGGTCAGGCCGGCCTTGGTCCACAGGTCCTTGTTGTAGGCGACCACGCGGTTGGTGACGTACCACGGGGCGGCGTACTGCTTGCCGTCCAGGACGGCGGACTCGTTCTGGTTGGCGGGCCAGGCGTCGCCGCCCAGGGCGGCCTTCTCCTTGGTGAGGTCGAGCAGACCGCCCGAGGAGGCGTAGCCGGCGGTCTGGGTGTTGCCGACCTCCAGGACGTCGACCGAGCCCTCCGACAGCGCGGCGGTGATCTTGGCGCCGATGCCGCCCCACTCCTGGGTCGCGTACTCGACCTTCGAGCCCGGGTAGGTGGTCTCGAACTCGGTCTTGACCGCGTCGGTCCAGCCCTTCGGGGCGGAGCCGGTCATGGTCCAGACCTTGAGCGTCTTGCCCTTGTACTTGTCCGCCGCGGAGGCGGAGGACGACCCCGAGTCGCCCTCGCTCTTCTTGCCGTCCGAGCCGCAAGCCGCCAGGCCGACGACCATTGCTGCGACGCCGACCGCCGCGATGAGCTGACGCTTCATTACGCCATCCTCCTGAGGGATGCCTGGGTTACCCCCGTCGGGCGGCAGCGGCAGACCCACACAAAGCGGGGGGAAAGGTGCCGCGGACCCCTTCGAACGGGTGGGGGGATTCATAGCTACCGGCCTAGTGGTGTAGACCAGCTGCCTGGAGCTTGGCCTAGACCAATGGGCCTGTCAACGGCTGTTCGACCGATCTCGACCACCCGTTATCAAGCCGACACCGCACATCGTTCATCGCGTGATGAGGTATTCGTTCCGTAGCCATACATGCAACGATGTGAGCCGTTAACGATGTGGCGGGGTCGCCGTAGGCCTCGCGAGAAGCGGGAGAACAGGTCCGATGAGCAGCGACGGGGGATCCACCGCCCAGGTCAACGACCCCGAGGTGAACAGCCTCCCGACGCAGGCCGGCACCGACCCGACCGCGCGCGTCCCCAAGTACTACGGCCTGAAGCGGCACCTGCTGCAGCTCACCGAGACCCAGCCCGCCGGCACCCCGGTGCCGCCCGAGCGGGCGCTCGCCGCCCAGTTCGACACCTCCCGCACCACCGTGCGCCAGGCCCTCCAGGAGCTGGTCGTCGAGGGCCGGCTGGAGCGCATCCAGGGCAAGGGCACCTTCGTCGCCAAGCCCAAGGTCGCCCAGGCCCTCCAGCTGACCTCCTACACCGAGGACATGCGGGCCCAGGGCCTGGAGCCCGCCTCCCGGCTGATCGAGATCGGCTACATCACCGCCGACGACCGGCTCGCCCCGCTGCTCGACATCAAGCCCGGCGGCCGGGTGCTGCGGATCGAGCGCCTGCGGCTCGCCAACGGCGACCCGATGGCCATCGAGGTCGCCCACCTCTCCGCCAAGCGCTTCCCGGCCCTGCGCCGCAACCTGGCCAAGCACACCTCCCTCTACGCGGCGCTGCGCGAGGTGTACGGGGTCACCGTGGCCGAGGCCGAGGAGACCATCGAGACCACCCTGGCCAACCCGCGCGAGGCCGGCCTGCTCGGCTCCGACCTCGGCCTGCCGATGCTCCAGCTCTCCCGGCACTCCTTCGACAACGACGGGGCCCCGGTCGAGTGGGTGCGCTCCATCTACCGCGGCGACCGCTACAAGTTCATCACCCGACTGAAGCGTCCGGAGTAGCCGCACTCCCCCACCGCATCCCGGGCACCGGCGCGCGCGACCCGCGCGCCGGTGCCCTTCGCGTTCCGCGGCGGCTTCTCCCGCGGTCCCCGGCGGTGGTGGCTTTTGCGCCCCCCGGCGGCGGACTCCGGCCGGTTGCGTCCGGCTGGTGGGAAGTTCGGTCAATCCCGGTGACATGGATCACCCCATGCTCTAGATTGCGCAGCCGTACTGACCTGACTGCCGATCACCGATGGTGCTGCTCGGCGGGCCCGTGCGGCGCTCGGCGCCGAGGGGCTGCGGCGCCGACGGGGAACCCCTCCGGAGCGGAGCCGAAGATGCCCTCTGATCCCCCCAGCGTCGAAGATGTCATGCCCGAGCCAGCCGGGAGGCCCGTCCCGGCCGTGACGCCCGAGCGGGTGCTGGCCGGCCTCGCCCTGCTCGTGCCGATCGTCGCGACGCTCTGGGTGTCCTCGTACGACAAGAGCGACCCGGCGGTGGCCGGGGTGCCGTTCTTCTACTGGTACCAGCTGCTCTGGGTGCCGGTGTCGGCCGTGTTCACGGTCGCCGCCTACCTGCTGATCACCCGGGACGAGAAGGCCCGCAAGGCGGCCCGGAAGGGCGGTGCGCGATGAAGGACGTCAACGTGCCGGCCCTCGTGGTCTTCGTGCTGTTCTTCGCCCTCGTCACCGTGATGGGCTTCCTCGCCTCGCGCTGGCGCCGCGCGGACAACGCCGCGCACCTGGACGAGTGGGGCCTGGGCGGCCGCAGCTTCGGGACCTGGGTGACCTGGTTCCTGCTCGGTGGCGACCTCTACACCGCGTACACCTTCGTCGCCGTCCCGGCCGCGGTGTACGCGACCGGCGCGGCGGGCTTCTTCGCGGTGCCGTACACGATCATCGCCTACCCGCTGGTCTTCCTCTTCCTGCCCCGGCTCTGGTCGGTCTCCCGGGTGCACGGCTACGTGACCCCGGCCGACTTCGTGCGCGGCCGGTACGGCTCGCGGCCGCTGTCGCTGGTGGTCGCGCTCACCGGCATCCTGGCCACCATGCCGTACATCGCCCTGCAACTCGTCGGCATCCAGGCCGTGCTGGACGTGCTGGGGGTCGGCGGCGGGGAGAACGCCAACTGGTTCGTCAAGGACCTGCCGCTGTTCATCGCCTTCGGCGTGCTGGCCGCCTACACCTACTCCTCCGGCCTGCGCGCCCCGGCGCTGATCGCCTTCGTCAAGGACGCCCTGGTCTACATCGTGATCATCGTCGCGGTGATCTACATCCCGATCCGGCTCGGCGGCTACGGGCACATCTTCGACTCGGCCGCGCAGCACTTCAAGGAGGTCAAGGGCGGCTCGCTGACCATCCCCGAGAACAAGCAGTGGACGTACGCCACGCTCGCCCTCGGCTCGGCGATGGCGCTGTTCATGTACCCCCACTCGGTGACCGGTGTGCTGGCCTCCAAGTCCCGCAAGACCGTGCGCCGCAACATGGCGATCATGCCGGCCTACTCGCTGATGCTGGGCCTGCTGGCGCTGCTCGGCTTCATGGCGCTCGCGGCGGGCGTCGGCAAGGGCGTCAAGGGCTACAACGCCCAGCTGTCGGTGCCCCAGCTGTTCGCGGACATGTTCCCGGACTGGTTCACCGGCGTGGCCTTCGCCGCGATCGGCATCGGCGCGCTGGTGCCGGCCGCCATCATGTCCATCGCGGCGGCCAACCTGTTCACCCGCAACGTCTACAAGGAGTGGCTCAAGCCCGCCGCCACCCCCGCCGACGAGACCCGGATCGCCAAGCTGGTCTCGCTGCTGGTGAAGGTCGGCGCGCTGGTCTTCGTGCTCGGCATGGACAAGCAGGCCGCGATCAACCTCCAGCTGCTGGGCGGCCTGTGGATCCTGCAGACCTTCGTGGCGATCGTCGGCGGCCTGTTCACCCGCTGGTTCCACCACTGGGCGCTGTTCGCGGGCTGGGCGGCCGGCATGGTGTACGGCACCTGGAAGGCGTACGGGATCGCCAGCCCGGCCACGAAGCACTTCGGCGGCAACGCGGCCGAGATCCCCGGCATCGGCGAGATCGGCTACATCGGCGTCACCGCCTTCGCCCTCAACCTGGTCGTCGCGGTGGCGCTCACCCTGGTGCTGCGGGCGGTCAAGGCACCGGACGGCCCGGACGAGACCAGGCCGTCCGACTACAGCGCCGAAGCCGGCGACGACGAGCTGAAGAACGCGCCGGAGCCTGTAGCGGCGCACTGATTCGCGCGGTACGCGCCCTGTGATCGCGCCGCCTTCTCCGTGAACACTGGAGAAGGCGGCGCGATCATATGTATGAACAGGCGTGCACGCCGGGCACCACCAGACCGGACCGGCATCCGGCCGGGACCTGATCGACCACGGGGAGCTCGCGGCCATGGCAGAACTCGGCACCACCCTCAACGGCCAGCACCAGTCCACGCAGGGCCAGCACCACCACGTCACCGCGCAGGGCCAGCACGGCACCGCCCACCGCCCGTCGGCGGCCGGCCGGCTGCCGTCCGTGCTGATCGCCACCCGGCACGGGGAGTCCACCGCCAACGTCGAGTTCCAGCTGGCCGAGGCCGCCGGAGCGCTCAGCGTCCCGATCAGCTGCCGCGACGCCGACATCCCGCTGTCGCTGCAGGGCCGCCGGCAGGCCCAGGCGCTCGGCCACTGGTGGGCCGGCCTGCCCAGCGCCGACCGCCCGCGCAGCGTCTGGTGCTCGCCGTACGTGCGCACCGCCGAGACCGCCCGGATCGCGCTCGCCCAGGCCGCCGGGCTCGGCTCCGTCCCGGTCACCCTCGCCGTCCGGTACGACGAGCGGCTGCGCGACCGCGAACTCGGCGTCCTGGAGATGCTGCCGAAGGCCGCGATCGAGGCCAAGCACCCGGAGGAGGCGGCCCGGCGGCGCAAGATGGGCGAGCTGTACTACCGCCCGCCGGGCGGCGAGTCCTGGGCCGACGTCGCCCTGCGGGTGCGCAGCCTGCTGCGGGACCTCTGCGAGGAGGAGGCCGGACGGCCCGTCCTGCTGGTCGCGCACGACTGCACGGTGCTGATGCTCCGCTACGCGCTGGACCGGCTCACCGAGGACCAGCTCACCGCGCTCGGGCCGGTGCACAACTGCTCCACCAGCCTCTGGCGGGCCCAGGACGGGCGGCTGCGGCCGGACGGCTGGAACGGCGTCGGGCACCTGACGGCCGGGACGGACTGACGGTTGGCGGGACCTGCTGGTGCGAGCCTGCGGCCCCTCAGCCCGCCTTCGGGTCCGGGTCCGGGTCGGCGAAGCAACGCCGGTAGGCCAGCGGCGTGGTGCCCAGCCGGCGGCCGAAGTGGTGCCGCAGCGCGGCCGCGTTGCCGAAGCCGCAGCGGGCGGCGATCGCGTCCACCGGCTCGGTGGTGGACTCCAGCAGCCGCTGGGCGAGCAGCACCCGCTGACCGACCAGCCAGCGGTGCGGGGTGGTGCCGGTCTCCTGCTGGAAGCGGCGGGCGAAGGTGCGCGGCGACATGTGCGCCCGGGCGGCCAGCTGCTCGACGGTGGCCTCCTCGGCCAGGTGGTGGCGCATCCAGTCCAGCAGCGGGGCCAGCGAGTCGCCGGCGGCCTCCGGCAGCGGCCGGTTCACGAACTGGGCCTGCCCGCCCTCCCGGTGCGGTGCCACCACCATCCGGCGGGCGATCTCCCGGGCCACCTCGGCGCCCTGCACCTTGCGCACCAGGTGCAGACAGGCGTCGATGCCGGCCGCCGTCCCGGCCGAGGTGATCACCGGGTCGTCGTCCACGTACAGCACGTCCGGCTCGACCGTGGTCAGCGGGAAGCGCTCGGCCAGCTCCTCGCCGTGCCGCCAGTGCGTGGCGGCGCGACGGCCGTCCAGCAGCCCGGCGGCGCCCAGCACGAAGGCGCCGCTGCAGATGGACAGCACCCGGCCGCCGCCCTCGACCACCCCGCGCAGCGCCGCCAGCAGCGGCTCCGGGTAGCCGGGGCGGATGCTCGCCGCGGTGACCACGGCGAGGTCCGCACCGGCGAGGCGCTCGGGACCGTACGGGACGTCCACCGCGAAGCCGGAGTGGGTGGCGTGCGGCCCGGGACGGGCCCCGGCGATCGCGAAGTCGTAGCCCGGCAGCCCGTCGGCGGTGCGGTCCAGGCCGAACACCTCGCAGGCCACACCCAGTTCGAAGGGGTGGACCTCCTCCAGCACCACCGCGACCACGTTCTTCAGCATGCCCACCAGGATGCCCCCGGCGCCCGCCCCGGCGGAAGGAAGGGGACGGCGGGAGGATGGCAGGATTTCGAGGTGATCGGTCGTTCCTGCCACTCGTGGCCGCGGCGCCGCCCGGCCACAGTGGTGCCCATGGACAGCGACACCCTCATCGGCTCACTCGCGATGACCGCGGCCGTCGGCGGTTTCGGCCTGCTCGGCCTGCTGATCGGCCGCGAGACCTCCCACGGCCCGGCGGCCGGCCGCGACAACTACCACCGCCCGGGCGGCTACCCGGCCGACCCGGCCCGCCCCGACCGGCTGCACGGCACCGCCGACCCGGCCCCGGCCCCGGCCCCGTCGAGCGGTTCGACCCCTCCGACCCGTTCGACCCCTCCGACCCGTTCGACCCCGGAGGACCGTCCCGACCAGGGCTCCGGCACACTGGCCGCATGGACTTCCTCATCCGCCAGGCCCTCCCGGAGGACCTCGCCGACGCCGGCCGGATCACCGTCGAGGCCTTCGTCGGCGACGGCTTCACCAACCCCACGAGCAGCTACGTCGACCTGCTGCGCGACGCCGAGCGACGGGCCCGCGAGGCCGAACTCCTGGTCGCCGTCGACACGGCCGGAGCCGGGGTCCTCGGCTGCGTGACCTACGCGGTCGGCGGCACCGAGTGGGCGGACATCGCCACCCCGCGGGAGGGCGAGATACGGATGCTCGCCACCGCCGCCGCCTCCCGCGGCCGCGGCGTCGGCGAGGCCCTGGTCCGCGCCACCGTCACCCGCAGCCGCGAACTCGGCCTGGCCGGCATGGCCTTCTCCACCCGCCCGGAGATGACCACCGCCCACCGCGTCTACGAGCGCATCGGCTTCCGGCGCACCCCCGAACGCGACTGGGCCCCGTACCCGGGGATGGACCTGATGGTCTACACCATGGCCTTCTGACGACCGGCCCGGGCCCGTGGGACGTCACCGGCAATCCCCCCTTGCCGGTGACCGACAGACGATCAACAGGCGTCTTTTGATATAAACCACAGATCAAGACATGTCCCATGGACACGTCGTGACAGTCGATCGACCCCGGGGGAACAGACCACATGGACGACGGGCCCGGTCTCGGCGCGCCCACGAGCGGGCCCACGCTCCAGGACATGCGCAGGAGCAGGGGCGTCGAAGCCCCCACCGGCAGCCGCTACGCGGTCCCCGCACCGACGCCGGAACCCCGCGGTCCGCTGCCGCCCTCCGTCCGCTTCAAGGCGGTCGACGGCCTGCGCGGCCTGGCCATCGCCTCGGTGCTGCTCTACCACACCAACTGGTTCCAGAACGGGCTGTTCGGGGTGGACGTCTTCTTCGTCCTCTCCGGCTTCCTGGTCACCCTGGTGCTGGTCCGCGAGCTGGACCGCACCGACGGCATCCGGCTCGGCGTCTTCTACCGCCGCCGGGCCAAGCGGCTGCTGCCCGGCCTGTTCGCCACCATCATCCTGGTGGTGGGGCTGTCCGCCCTGGTCAGTCCGCTACGGGACGTCAGGGACCTCCGACCGCAGGCACTGGCCGCGCTCGCCCAGGTCGCCAACTGGGCCCAACTGTCGCGCGGTGACGCCTACTGGCAGCACTTCGAGTCGATCGACCCGCTCGCGGCCATGTGGTCGCTCAGCATCACCGAGCAGTTCTACGCCCTCTGGCCGCTGCTGCTGCTCGTGGTCTACGGCGTCTGCCGCCGCTCCGTCCGCGCCGCCGGCTTCGTCACCGCCGGACTGTTCGTCGCCGCCGCGCTGGTCGCCCCGCTGTTGTGGAACGGCCACAACAGCGACCGTCTCTACCTCGGCACCGAGACCCGTGCGGTCGGCTTCGCGGCCGGCGCCACCGCCGCCTTCGGGGTCTACCTGTGGCAGCGCCACAAGGTCCGCGCCGGCTCCTCCGACGGCACCGACGGATCGCGCTCCCGTTCGCGCGTGCCGGCCGGGCCGGTCCTGCCCACCCTGGCCGGCACCGCGGCCCTCGGCGGCCTGGTCTGGGCCAGCCTCTCCGTCGGCAGCTACCACGAACCGTGGCTCTACCGGGGCGGGCTGGCCGTCGTCGCGGCCCTCGCCGCCGTCCTCACCGTCTCGCTCTGCCAGGAGCGGGGACCGCTGGTGTGGCTGATGTCGCTGCCCCCGCTGCGGCTCACCGGCACCATCTCCTACAGCCTCTACCTGCTCCACCTGCCGGTGTACTGGCTGCTCCAGCACTACCTCGACGACATCTCGCCGAAGCGGCTGCTGCTCATCGGCGCACCGGTCTCCTGGGTCCTGGCCTGGCTGCTGCACACCGGCACCGAGAAGCTGCGGGTGCTGCGCTGGCGGGCCTTCCCGGCCGTCCCGCTCGTGGCCGTCACCGCCGCCGTGGCCACCACCGGCGCCTGGTACCTGCCCGCCTGGATCACCCACGACATGAGGACCGGGCCGAGCGGCAAACCGCTGGTCCTGCTCCTCGGCGACTCCTTCTCCCAGGACCTCTCCACCGGCCTGTACCGGCACGGCGACCGCTACCGCGTCGTCGACGGCGGGATCAGCGGCTGCGGGGTGTTCGGCCCGGAGAAGGTGCGCACCACCTCCCAGGAGGAGTTCGAGACCAGCCAGGAGTGCCGCGACCGGGCCGCCGCCTGGGACCGGCAGCTCGACGGCGCGCCGCAGGCCGTCGTGGTCCACCTCGGCTGGGACGCCGCCGAGCAGTACGTCGACGGCAGCTGGCTCAACCCCTGCGACGAGGACTACCGGACCATCTACGGCACCCGGCTCGCCCAGGCCGTGGACCAGATCCGCCGTCGCGCGCAGGACGCCCGGGTGCTGCTGATGAACGAGCGGGTCGAGAACGGCGCCATCAACAAGACCTGGGGCACCTGCTACAACCAGCAGGTCGGCGACTTCGTGAAGGCCTCCGGCGGCGCCGTCCGACTGCTCGACCTCAACACCTTCTACTGCCCGTACGAGACCTGCGCCTGGAAGGACGAGCAGGGCCACCTGGTCTCCCCGGCCAACGACGGGGTGCACCTCACCCCGGCCGGCATGCGGTTCGTCACCCCGTGGCTGGAGAAGGAGATCGCGGGCGCGCTGGCGGACGCGGCACCCGGCCACCCGGCCGCGGCGCCCACCTCGACTCCCGTCCCGACGCCCACACCGACACCGACGCCGACTCCCACACCGACCCCCACCCCGACGCCGACCTCGACCGGCAAGCCGACGACCGGCCATAGCCCGACGAAGTCCACCCGGCCCCCGGCCCCCAAGACCACCGGCCCCCAGGGCGAGGGGACCTAGCGGCGGGGGCCGCGGGACGGCCGGGCCTCAGGAGGGCGGCAGTTCGTAGGACTGCGCGAAGCAGGTACGGATCGCCTGCTCGGAGGCGGGACGCCCGGCGAAGTCCATCCGCGGGGTGTCCTGGTCGGTCGGCAGGGTGGGGTCGATGCCGAAGTAGAGCGACCAGAAGTACACCCCGCCCAGCTTGCGCTCCTGCGCCACCTGGCAGACCGCGGTGAACCAGGCGGCCTGGACGGCCTCGTTCAGCTCGCGCTTGGTGTAGAAGTCGCCGGGCGTCTTGTAGGCGCCCTTCTGCGCCGGGATGCCCACCTCGGTGAGCTTGGTGGCCGGCTGCGGCCCCGCGCCCCGCTTGTCGAGCCAGCTGTGCCAGCTGGCCACCAGGTCGGCCACCGGGGCGTCGTCGCCCGCCGACTTGGCGGGGAAGTAGGCGTCCACGCCGGTCCCGTCGGTCGGCAGCGGGAGCGCCCCCTTGGACCAGTTGTCCCAGTTGGCGTCGTACACGATCTGGCCCCGGAAGGTCTTCCGGGCCTGCTCGATCAGCCCCGTCCAGTGCTGGTCGCTCTCCAGCGAGTTGAACTCGGTCCCGACGGTGAACTCGGCCGCCGAGTGCTCCTGGGCGGTCTTCAGGTAGGGCGTCAGGAACGCGGCGTAGCTGGCGAACCAGGCGTCCTTGTCGCCGGGCGCGATGTTGCCGCGCCACACGCCGGTGGTGGCGTAGTTGAACACCTCCTCGTCCATGATCGGCCGCACGGTGGTGCGCAGACCGGCCCGGTGGGCGGCGTCCAGCAGCAGAGCCAGCCGCTCCGGGGACGGGGTGGTCGGACGGGCGGCGACAGCGTTCGACCTGGGTCCCGTCGTGTAGTACGGGAACGTCACCGACAGGGAGTTGGCGTTCAGCCCGACCACGTACTTGACGATGCGGTCGACCTTGCCCTGGACGAAGTTGTCCGGGTCCGCCGGGTCGTCCAGCCAGTACACCTGCACGCCCCACTCGGGACTGCCCTTGGTCCACGGGCGGGCCACCTTGGGGCCGGTGTCCTCCACCGGAGGCGCGTCCTTGCCGAAGCCCCAGACCCGGCCCTGCTCGGTCGGCGCGCCGGCCCAGTGCACCGTGGTGGGACGCTGGTGGTCGAACTTGAGCGGGTGGTCCCCCCAGACCATCGGGATGCCGACGGTGAGGGCGACCACCACGGTCGGGAGGATGAAGATGACAGGGCGCTTCACGGTTGTGGCCTCCGATCACGCCGGCTTGGCGATGACGACGAACTTGTTCTCCTCGCGCTTCAGGAACTTGATCAGTCCCCTCAGCCCGCCCCAGCCCTCCAGGAAGGAGAACAGCGGGATGGCCGCCACCACCACGATCGGCTCCCACCACTTGCGCCGGTGGTTGGCCGAGGCCACCACGTTCAGCCGCAGGCCCTCCCAGTACGTCCAGATGACGTAGGCGAAGTTGATCGACCAGACCAGCACCACGGACTGGGTGACCGGCGAGGTGTTCCAGGTGCCGGTGAACCACGCCACCAGCAGCACCAGGCCGACGTGCTGCAGCGGGCCGAGCACCCAGCTGACCATGCCCATCCCGATGAACAACCGGTACCGCAGCGGGATCGTCTTGTTGAAGCAGAGCGCGACCAGGCCCCAGGCCCAGCGCTCGCGCTGCTTGAGGAAGTCCTTGACGCCGGCCGGCGAGGCACCGTAGCAGCGGCCGTTGAACCAGTCGCTGCGGCCGGGGTAGCGCTGGCAGAAGTTGAGCGCCATCTGGGCGTCCTCGACGATCGTCTTCGGCCCGAAGTCCCAGCCGATGGTGGCCTCCACCGAGGAGCGCACGATCAGCAGCTCTCCGTGCACGCCCGCGATCGGGGTACCGGTGCCGGTCATCGCCCGGAAGCGGGCGATGTCGTCGGCCGGGCGGATCGCGTCGGCGAGCCAGGTGAAGGTGGAGACGGCGTTCTCGCGCGGGTACGTCAGGATGCCCTGCGCCATGTGCTTGGCGTCGTCCCCGGCCCGGCGCTGCCGGTTGACGAACTGGGCGACGGCGGCGGCGGTGTCCGGGCCGACGCCGGTGTCGTCGTCCATGTGCAGCACCCAGACGTCGTCCTCCGCCTCGCCCTCCTCGATCCGCAGCTCGTGCGAGTAGTGGTTGGCGCGGGCCTTGAACTTGGTCCCGTTGGGCGTCTCGTACGCCTTCGGTACGGTCACCACGCGGATCAGCTGGTGGCGCTGGGCGAGCTCGTCGATCTTCTCCGCGGCGGCGCAGCCCTCCTCGGTGAGGATGTCCACCCGCATCCACGGGAAGTACGGCGGAAGGTGCTCGACGTACGAGAGCACCGAGCGTTCCAGCGCCGGGTAGGTGTCGTGGCGGCCGATCGTCGGCACCAGCACGATCAGGAAGTCGTCCTCGACGGGCGCGGCCGGGGTCATCCGGCTGACCTTGCGCAGCCGGCGACGGACCATCAGCACGCCCTGGAAACCGATCAGCACACCGAAGACCGGCATGCCCCACAGGATGGTGATGGCCCAGCCGAGCGGAGTGGGATTGGGCACGTACGCCCACACCGAGAACGCGAAGATGATCGCGAAGGAGATGTAGAACGGGGTCACCCGGGGCTTCCACGACATCTGTCGCTCGGCGAGCCGGGCGGCCTCGCGGGACGTGGTCAGCACCGCCCGCTCGGCGGTTGTCGATGACATGGCGAAAGAAGTTCCTCGTCTGGTGTCGTCTCAGCCCCCGGCGGGGCACGGATCGTTCGCGGGCGGTCGGCCCCGGACGGTCAGCCCTGGGGCGGACGGTCCGCAGGCGGCGGTACGACGGGACCGGGCCGCACCGGGCCGGGGGCCGGCGCGCCGGGCTGCGACGAGGCGGCGGGCCACGGCTGGACCGGCTGCTGCTGCGGGTACGGCACGGGCTGCCCCCAACCGGGCTGGGGCTGCTGCTGGGGCTGTCCGGGCAGGGTCTGCGGCCAGGCCGGCTGCGGCTGCGGCTGCGAATACGGCTGGGGCTGGGGCTGCCCCCAGGCGGCGGGATACGGCTGGGGCTGGAACGGCTGCGGCGCGGGGGCCACCGCCGCTCGCGGCTGCTCCCGCCAGACCGACCGGGCCAGCAGCACGATCAGCGCCGCGGTGACGACCACCCCGAGCCCGAAGGTGGCGAGCTTGAGCCAGCCCTCGGTGGTGCCGGTGAACCACTTCTGCTGCGGCTCGTCCAGGAGCGCGCCGGTCAGGCTGCGCACCCGGTTGTACCCCTCGACCAGTGCGACGCCGGCCGCCACCCCGAGCGCCCAGTCGCGCCCGCGGATCAGGAGGACGCCCGAGACCAGGTAGAGCAGGCCGTAGTTGAGGCTCCCGGTCTCGGCGGCCACCGAGGAACCGCCGTAGTAGAAGACGCCCTTGAGGTAGGTGGCGACACCGACCTGGCCGAAGCAGTTGTACCCGGCCCAGCCGAGCAGCACCACGCCCCAGCAGACGGCCACCGCGCCGGCCGCGCGCATCGGACCCGTACGTGTCATCCCGTATCCCCCGCCCCCTCCGGGCCCGTCCCGGCCGTTCGCCCCGCCCTCGGCTTCGCCGCCACAGGATGCCACACGGCGCAACGGAGCCGGAATTCCACCCGTTCAGCGGATCCCCGCGGTGCGGCGGACCTCACAGCGCCGAGCACCGTGCGAACGTGCCGTCGGCTCAGCGCACGTGCAGGCCGCCCCAGTCGACGTTCGCGCCGAACGGGCCGGAACCGCCGGTGAGCGCCAGCGGACTGCGGTACGTGGCGGTGACGTCCGCGGCCGAGTTGCGCGGCTGGTCCGGGGTCAGGTTGTTCGCGGTGAGCGACTGCCCCCACACCGTCCAGATCGTCCAGGGTGTGCGCCGCAGGGTCTCCGGCTGACGGGAGTTGACCGGGACGGCGAAGGACTCGGCCAGCATCCGCGGCTTGCCGTAGGCGGAGAGCCCGTCGTAGTACCGCTTGGTCCACACCTCACCGGTGCCGATCGGGTGCGCCGGGCTGCCGCTGTAGTCGTCCACCCCGACCACGTCGACGAACTGGGTGCCCGGGTAGTAGTCCCAGGGGTCCACGCCCGGGGCACCGTCCCAGGACACCGGGGTCCAGACGAACAGCAGGTTGTGCAACCCCCTGGTCTCCACCAGGTACTTGTAGGTGATCCTCCACAGCGCCTGGTAGTCGGCCGGTTTCTGGCCCGCCCACCAGAACCGGCGGGAGCAGTCCAGCACGTTCATCTCGTGGTACGGACGCAGCAGCACCGGCACGTCCCGGGAGGCCAGGTACTCCAGGTGGTCGGCCAGATAGGACAGGTCGGTGATCAGCGCGCGGTACTCGGGGGTGTCGTGCGCGCCGTCCACGACCCGGCCGAACCAGTCGGGGTCCTTGGCCGCCGGCGAGTTCGAACAGAGCACCCGGTCGAAGGACTTGACGTCCGAACCGGGGTAGGGCTGGTGGAAGGACATGCCGACGATCCCGGCCGGGCCGCCGCCGTTGTCGGGAAGTTCGGTGCTGCTGCCGTCACAGTTCTGCTGCACGCCCGCCGCGCCGTAGCCGCCGTCCTCCGCGCGCGGGTGGCCGTTCCAGACGGCGGAGAGCAGGTCGACGGCGTCGTCGGTGTACTGCCAGCCGGCCCGGCACGTGGGCCAGCGGCCGGCCGAGTAGGAGCGCGGATTGCCGACGCCCCAGCCGTTCTGGCCGTAGCCGGGACCGAGGTCGGTCTCCACGAAGCCGGGCAGCTTGCCGGTGATGTCGGCGGCCTTCTTGTAGTAGTAGCCGACCTGTTTGGTGCCCCGGTAGTCCCCGTACTCGGGGTTGTTGCGCTCGTTGTGCGCCTCGACGTGCTGGCCGATCACCGTGCCGCCGCTCTGCCCGGTACGGGCCTGGGCCTCCAGGTCGGCGAGGAACTGCTGGACGGCGCGGGCGTTCGGCGAGGCCTGCGGGTCCCGGGCGAGCAGGTCCCGGCCCACCTCCGGCGGCAGGGTACGCCCGGGGAGGCCGACCGACACCGGGACCCTCGGGGGCTGTTCGCCCTCCGCCCTGCCGTCGTGGTCCAGCAGGGCGACCGCTCCCGCGGCGATGACGATCCCGGCCGCGGCCAGGACGGCCGGCTTGCCGCGCAGGGCTCTGGGCAGGGCCACGGACCGCTCCTCCGGTTGCTCGCCGGCGCCGCCCCCCACGGACGCAACCGGAACACACATGCGAAATGACTGTTCCGAGAGCCTGCCACACTCCCCCGGCCCCGGCGAACGAACCGCCGGGGCCGGGGTGTCACGGCGGGTCAGCCCGCCGGGGTGCCCTGAACGCCGGGCGCGGCCGAGGACGCGGCCTTGGCGCGCTTGAGCAACTGCCCCTTCACGTGCTCGGTGAACCCGGCGGCCGCGGCGGTCGCCGTGGCGTCCGGAGCGTTGCCGCCCTTCGCCGAGCCCTCGACCGTGAAGTAGCCGTACCGGCCCAGGCTGTTGTGGGTGCCGGTACAACCCGGACCGGCACAGAACGCCGGCGAACCGGGGGCGGGCGCGCCCTTGAGCTGACCGGCGAAGTTCTTCAGCGCGGTCTCGGCCTGGAGCTTGTGCTCGAAGACCGCCACCCCGACGGTGACCGCGCTGTCCCCGGAGACGTACGTCGCCCGGAGCACCTGCTGGCACCCCTGGTCGCCGAGCACCTTGCCCAGCCCGCCGGTCGTGGAGTTCCCGTCCCAACAGGGCGAGTCCAGCGACACGACGGTGCGGTTCCAGGTGGCGCCGTTGATCGTCACCTGGAGCGCGGAGAACAGCGCTCCCGCGTCCTGCGGCGCCGGGTCGGTGGCAGCCTCCCAGATCGGCTTCGACGGGTCGTCCGGCGTACCGGACGTGCTCGGGGGGACGGTCGGCTGGGTGGATTTCGCGACGGTCGGGGAACCGTCGTCCTTCTTGCCCTGGAGCAGCACCACGCCGCCCGCGACCAGGCCGCCCACCACGGCGACCGCGGCCACCACACCGACGACCTTCATCCGGCGACGGCGTTTGCCCTCGACCTCGTTGCGGTCCGCCAGCGCGTCCCAGTCCGGCTCGGCCCGCTGCTGCGGGACCGGCTGCTGGGGCTGCTGCTGGAGGTGCCACTGCGGCTGCGGCTGCGCCACGGGCTGGGGCTGCCCGACCGGCTGCGGGTGCGGCTGCCCCACCGGCGGAGCCGGCTGCGGCGGAGGCGCGACCGGGTGCGGCACCGGCGGGATGGGCTGCGCGACCGGCTGCACCGACGGCACCACCGGCCCGTACGAGGCGGGCGGCGGCCCGAAACCCCCGCTCGGCGGCGGTACCGGACCAGGTACCACCGGCTGCTGACTCTGTGCGCCCCCCGGCCCGGCGGGAGGCGTTCCCTGCGGCCCCTGCCCAGGTACGCCAGTTCCGTCGCTCATGCGCCCAGATCGTAGGGCATCCTCGTGAGCGCCGGTCCTCCCGGTGACCATTCCGTATCGAAACCAGGACGCCCCCGGCCCGGTTCCGGGGCTACCGAGGGCCATCGCGCACCACGTTCCTGGTACTGCCGGTCATCGTCCCGACACGCGGCGCCGTACTACATCTGGGGTCGCTTCAGTGAGACACCACTACATGTATGCTCGCTTCTGCTGTCGATGCAGGGGAACCCGGTGCGAATCCGGGACTGCCCCGCAGCGGTGAGCGGGCGGCTCCAGCAGCCGCACCCCGCGAGTCCGAGTACCTGCCGACGGCGTGCGCCACGGCCCTCCCGCAGAGGCCGCGCCGGCACCAGCAGTACCCCTCCGGGCCTCGCGGGCGGGCCGGGGAGTCACCTCGCGCGACGCTTTTTTGCGTTCGCGCCGTGCTCCCCTGCCCAGATCGGCCCGGTGGCCCCCCGAGCACCGCCGCCGATCGCCGCCAGGAGAGAGCGCCTTGACCACCGCTGCCTCAGCCACCCTGCCCGCCCAGGGCTCCGGTACCGCCTTCACCGACCCGACGGTCTCCGACCCCGGGGGCGCGCTGCTGCGGCTGCTCACCGACCGCAGCACCGACCTCACCGAGGTCGACCCCGGCCATGTCGCCGCCGCCGCGCTGCGCGGCCGCCACGCCGGCTCGGACTTCGCCGAGCTGCGCGGGCTGGCCGTGGACGCCGCCGCGTCGATGATCGCCGAGGACCCCCAGTACTCGAAGCTGGCCGCCCGCCTGCTCGCGCTGGAGATCGTCGACGAGGCGAACAGCCAGGGCTCGGTGTCCTTCTCCGCCTCGATCGCCGTCGGCCACACCGAGGGCCTGATCGGCGACACCACCGCGGACTTCGTCGCCAAGCACGCCGCCGCCCTGGACGCGCTGATCGACACCGCCGGCGACGACCGCTTCGAGTACTTCGGCCTGCGCACCGTGCAGTCCCGCTACCTGCTGCGCCACCCGATCACCCGCAAGGTGATCGAGACCCCGCAGCACTTCCTGCTCCGTGTCGCCTGCGGCCTGGCGGTCGGCGACTCCGAGCAGTCGGTGCGCGAGGTGGCCGAGCTGTACGGCCTGATGAGCCGCCTGGAGTACCTGACCTCCTCGCCGACGCTGTTCAACTCCGGCACCCGGCACCCGCAGATGTCGAGCTGCTACCTGCTCGACTCGCCGCTGGACAACCTGGACTCGATCTACAACCGCTACGCGCAGATCGCCCGCCTGTCCAAGCACGCCGGCGGCATCGGCCTGTCCTACTCGCGCATCCGCTCGCGCGGCAGCCTGATCCGCGGCACCAACGGCAAGTCCAACGGCATCGTGCCGTTCCTGCGCACCCTCGACTCCTCGGTCGCCGCCGTCAACCAGGGCGGCCGCCGCAAGGGCGCGGCCTGTGTCTACCTGGAGACCTGGCACGCCGACATCGAGGAGTTCCTGGAGCTCCGCGACAACACCGGCGAAGAGGCCCGCCGCACCCACAACCTCAACCTGGCGCACTGGATCCCGGACGAGTTCATGCGCCGGGTCAACGCCAACCAGGACTGGTCGCTGTTCTCCCCGGCCGACGTGCCGGAGCTGGTCGACCTGTGGGGCGCCGACTTCGACGAGGCCTACCGCAAGGCCGAGCTGGCCGGCAAAGCCGTCCGCACCATCCCGGCGCAGACCCTGTACGCCCGCATGATGCGCACCCTGGCGCAGACCGGCAACGGCTGGATGACCTTCAAGGACGCCTCCAACCGCGCCGCCAACCAGACCGCCCTGCCGGGCCGCACCGTGCACTCCTCCAACCTGTGCACGGAGATCCTGGAGGTCACGGACGACTCCGAGACCGCCGTCTGCAACCTCGGCTCGGTCAACCTCGGCGCCCACGTGGCCCCCGGTGCCACGGTCGACGACCTGCTCGGCGCCATGGACTGGGAGCGCCTCGACGCCACCGTCCGCACGGCCGTGACGTTCCTCGACCGCGTGGTGGACATCAACTTCTACCCGACCACCGAGGCCGGCACCTCCAACTCCCGCTGGCGGCCGGTCGGCCTCGGCGTGATGGGCCTCCAGGACGTCTTCTTCAAGCTGCGGATCGACTTCGACTCCGCCGAGGCCGCCCGCCTGTCCACGCTGATCGCCGAGCGCATCATGCTCACCGCGTACGAGCGCTCCGCCGACCTGGCCGAGCAGCTCGGCCGCCACGAGGCGTACGGCGAGACCCGCGCCGCCCGCGGCGAGCTGCACATCGACCACTTCCCGACGGCCGCCCCGCAGTGGGCCGACCGCTGGACGGCGCTGCGCGCCCGGATCGCCGAGACCGGCCTGCGCAACTCGCTGCTGCTGGCCATCGCGCCGACCGCGACCATCGCGTCCATCGCCGGCGTGTACGAGTGCATCGAGCCGCAGGTGTCCAACCTGTTCAAGCGCGAGACGCTGTCCGGCGAGTTCCTCCAGGTCAACCCGTACCTGGTGCGCGAGCTCAAGGAGCTCGGCGTCTGGGACCAGCAGACCCGCGACGCCCTGCGCGACGCCAACGGCTCCGTCCAGGACCTGAACTGGCTGCCCGCCGGGGTCCGTTCGCTGTACCGGACGGCCTGGGAGCTGCCGCAGCGCGCGCTGATCGACCTGGCCGCGGCCCGCATGCCGTACCTGGACCAGAGCCAGTCCCTGAACCTGTTCATGGCGGCGCCGACCATCGGCAAGCTCAGCTCGATGTACGCCTACGCGTGGAAGGTCGGTCTGAAGACCACCTACTACCTGCGTTCGCGCCCGGCCACCCGCATCGCCCAGGCCGCGTCCGGCACCGCCCGTGCCGCCGCGCCGGCGCCGGTGCCCGTGAACACCCCCTCCCTCACCCCGGAGCAGGAAGCCGCCATCGCCTGCTCCCTGGAGAACCCCGAGTCCTGCGAGGCCTGCCAGTGACCACCCCCGAAGACCGCAAGATGCTGCTCGACCCCGGCTTCGAGCTGACCCTGCGCCCGATGCGCTACCCGTCGTTCTACGACCGGTACCGGGACGCGATCAAGAACACCTGGACCGTCGAGGAGGTGGACCTGCACTCCGACGTCGCCGACCTGGCGAAGCTCAGCGAGGGCGAGCGCCACCTCATCGGCCGGCTGGTCGCGTTCTTCGCGACGGGCGACTCGATCGTCTCCAACAACGTGGTGCTGAGCCTCTACAAGCACATCAACTCGCCCGAGGCGCGCCTGTACCTCTCGCGGCAGCTGTTCGAAGAGGCCGTGCACGTCCAGTTCTACCTGACGCTGCTGGACACCTACCTGCCCGACCCGGAGGACCGCAACGCGGCCTTCGCCGCGGTGGAGAACATCCCCTCCATCCGCCAGAAGGCGCAGTTCTGCTTCAAGTACATGAACGCGGTCGACCACATCGACTCGCTGCAGACCAAGGAGGACCGCCGCGCGTTCCTCCTGAACCTGATCTGCTTCGCGGCTTGTGTGGAGGGCCTGTTCTTCTACGGCGCCTTCGCCTACGTGTACTGGTTCCGTTCGCGCGGCCTGCTGCACGGCCTGGCCACGGGCACCAACTGGGTGTTCCGCGACGAGTCCATGCACATGGACTTCGCGATGTCGGTGGTCGACACCGTCCGCGAGGAGGAGCCCGACCTCTTCGACGACGAGATGGCCAAGCAGGTCACGGAGATGCTGGAGGAGGCCGTCGAGGCCGAGCTCCAGTTCGCCCAGGACCTGTGCGGTGACGGCCTGCCCGGCATGAACACCGCCTCCATGCGCGAGTACCTGGAGGCCGTGGCCGATCAGCGACTGGCCCGCCTGGGCCTGCCGATCCGCTACGGGTCGACGAACCCGTTCGGCTTCATGGAGCTCCAGAACGTCCAGGAGCTGACCAACTTCTTCGAGCGCCGCGTCTCGGCGTACCAGGTCGCCGTCGAGGGCTCCGTCGCCTTCGACGACGACTTCTAGGAAGCACACGCAACACCAGAGGTGCCCCGCACGGCCGAGCCGTGCGGGGGACCGCGGGAGGTTGAGCCGGGGGGGAAAAACCCCCACATGTCCCCCGAGAGGGAGGGCGACCCCGCCAAAG